>JAGGRU010000204.1 GCA_021159425.1 Sulfurovum sp. | reverse complement strand
TTATAACATAATTAATATTAATTCAAATTAGAAAATATGAAGTTTGGGAATAATTCCAAAATTTAAATCTGAAGTGCAATTTTTGAAAATTTAAAATTTAAAAGTTGTAATTTTGGATTTGAAGAGGTTAAATGCTAAAATCTTTCTTCAAATTCTAACCACAGAAAAAGGAAGTAAAGATGAGTTATAAGCATTTAACCCTGGAAGAAAGATATCATATTCAGGCTTATAAAGAAGCTGGATATAAACAAAATAAGATTGCAGAGCAGTTGGGAGTAAATCCTTCTACAATTAGTAGAGAATTACAGAAAAACAGTAGTAAAGTTTACAAAAGATATACGGCTGCAAAAGCTGATAAGGTTGCAAGTGACAGGCGTATGTATGCATCTAGAAAATCTAATAGAAAATTAGATAAGAAACTGAAAAAGATCATTACAGAATATATTTTGGAAGATTGGTCTCCGGAACAGATATCAGCCAGGTTGAAACTGACAAAGAGTATTGATATCTCTTTTGTAAGGATCTATCAATTTATTGAGCAGGACAAACAAGAAGGAGGAGATCTGTATACCCATCTTAGGTTTCACCACACAGGGCATAGAAGAGCTAAGTACGGCTCTAAAAGCAAGGGTAAGATCAAAGATAGGGTATCGATATCACAAAGAGATGAGATAGTAGATGAAAAAAGTAGAATTGGAGACTGGGAGATAGATACTATTGTAGGTGCTAATCAAAAAGGAGCCATTACTACAGTAGTTGAAAGGGTAACTTCTCTGACAAGAATTTCAATCCCTACCACTAAAAAAGCTATTGATATTGAGAATGAAACGATAAGAATCATGTCACCATTAAAAGATAAAATCCATACCATTACATCTGATAACGGACTGGAGTTTTCCAATCATAAAAACATCTCTCAGGCTTTAGACTACCAACACTATTTTTGTCATCCTTATTCATCCTGGGAGAGAGGACTGAATGAATATACCAATGGACTGATCAGGCAATATATCCCTAAAGGAAGCAGTTTTGATAACATAACATCGGAGTATATTAAAATGATTGAGGATAAATTAAATAACAGACCAAGAAAAGCTCTGGATTGGAAGACTCCAAATGAAGCTTTTTATGGTTTAGAAATGGCAGCTTAAGGTGGAAATAGGTATTATTTTTCAACTCAAAAATTGCACTTCAGATTTAAATTTTGGTCTAGATACTTTTCATCTTTCATTGTTTTCTCTTCAATATACTCTCTATACAATATTGCCAAACCAAAAGTAACCACTATGATCACTCCTGCTGTCACTGCCAATTTCATAAAGACATCCCAAGGCATTACATTACCCCACATTTGTGCCAGTAACAATATGGCGAACAGTGCAAAGATAATGCCTGTGATCATACTTGCTATTTTCATTACTTTCATGACAAGCCTTTTTCTCTCTTTAAAATGACCACATACCCTTCACGTTTCCACAGGAGGAGCATACGGCGGATATCTTTCTCCATGGTCACCACTTCCCATCCATCATTTGCATTGGCATTCAAAAACTCTGAAAACTTTACAGGATTCACTTTGGACTGTCCCAAAATAAGAGAACCCAACATCCCTTCCTGGTAAATTACCGCTTTGTATTCTGTCATATATTTAACCCTTGAAATTAATTAATGGATTTTAGCATAATAAGGTTATTCATTGCCTTCAGGATAAACAACCTTGATAGGTCTAGCGATTGGAACCTGTACTTCCACTGCTGTTGCTGTGGGTACAATGACGTTGCTAGGCTCAGCCTGCGGAACTTGTATTTCTACTGGTATTGCTACTGGAACCTCTATCTCCACTGGTACTGCTACAGGTACACTGACATTAGTAGGCTTAGCCTGTGGAACTTCTGTTTCCACAGATGACGCTTCCGGTATTGCAATGATGATAGGGTCTACTTGCGGTTTATTTGGTTTTTCTGTCAACGGAGGTGTTATTTTAGGAGCCGTATTTACAGTAGGTTGGACAATTGGTTGCGACTGTTTCGGTGGTGTTGGAGTTATGACCGGTTTCTCTTCTTTAACGGAAGGTGTAGCTGCAGGTTCTTTCACTGATGATGACTTTGATGGCATTACATTAGCTTTTGCCGTTGCTATTTCCAAATTTGAAATCATTTTTGTCTCTACAGGTACCTGATGAGCACGGCTTATAGCAGGATGCATTTTACTTGGATATTGCTTTGTCTGCTGTATTTCCGGTTTTGATCCATAATACTGATTAGGTATAGTTGCTGAACCTGATGCAAATGCTGCAGAAGCAAGTAGCGGTATTAAAGTGGCTGACAAATTTATTTTATTCATAATATATATTCCTATGTTTATTTTTATAATTATATACTATCATATTGCTACTTCTAAAAAGCACTATTTTTCTTATGGTATAATAAAAAATTACGTCAATAAGGAAATAATCATGTTAAAAGATTTAATAACTATAGGATTGGGAGGTGCTCTCCTTGCCAAAGAGAAAGTTGAAAAAGAGCTCAGTGAGTTGGTTGACAAAGGAAAGCTGAACAAAGAAGAGGCACAGAGTTTCATCGACAAAGCCAAAGTCAAAGTTGAAGAAGAGGAAAAAGAGTTCAAAGCACATCTTAAAGAAGTCATCAAGGAGACACTTGATGAGATGGATCTGGCTACAAAAGAGGATATCAAAGCATTAC
Organism: Sulfurovum sp.; assembly: GCA_021159425.1. Classification (GTDB taxonomy): domain Bacteria; phylum Campylobacterota; class Campylobacteria; order Campylobacterales; family Sulfurovaceae; genus Sulfurovum. Next base: position 7,434 of record JAGGRU010000204.1, on the reverse strand, counting down.
TAGAAGAGATGAAAAAGTAAACCATTGAAATTCTCAAATTATTCACCCGTCCGCATTTGGCGGGTTTTCAACTTTCTTATGACTATTTTTCTGCTGATCAAGCATAAAGAACGTTTTCTTTTTTTTCGAACACTGTCACCTGAAGCACTTAAAACACAGATCAATGAACTTGGTGCAAGTTTCATTAAGCTGGCACAGGTATTGGCAACCAGAGCCGATCTTTTTGATGATGCTTATCTTGAAGAACTACGCTCTTTGCATGATGAGATTCCTCCCATGTCATCCGGGGATTTCCAAAAAGTCTATCAAAGTGCCTTTCCTAATGAAAATCCTTTTAAACATTTTGAAAAAACACCTATTGCCTCTGCTTCCATTGGAGAAGTGCATGAAGCCTGGCTGAAAAGCGGTGAGCATGTAGCTGTAAAACTGAGACGTTACCAAATCGTTTCCCAGGTTCGTGCCGATATTCGTATTCTCACATTTTTCAACCGTATCTTCAGACCGCTCTTTTCACACTATACTAAAAATTCCATGGATGCACTGATCGCCGAATTCTCAGACATGATCCTCAAAGAAGTAAGCTTTGATCAGGAACTTTCCAATCTGAAGAGTTTTTCTGCCACCTATCAAAAGAGCGGTGTTATTTTCCCTAAACCTTACGAAAATTATTGCTCTGATGATGCTATTGTCATGAGTTTTGAGGAAGGCATGCGTTTTGACGATAAAGAAGCCTTGTTGGAAAATAAGATCGATTTTTATGCAACCATGGAGAAGCTGATCGTTTTCTATACCGAGCAAATGCTTCTCAACGGATATTTTCATGCAGACCCCCATCCCGGAAACCTTCTGATCCGAAAAGACGGAACGCTGGTACTCTTGGATTTTGGTATGGTCAAACGTATCAGTAATCCGGCACGTATCGCTATCATAGAAATGGTCAAATCTTCACATGAACAGGATTTTGAACTTTATATTTCCAGCTGTAAGCGTTTGGGAGTCATCGCCTATGAAGCACCACAGGATCAAATGACAGAACTGGCACAGCGAATGTTTGATATCTTTGGGGATGATTCTCTCGATGCCATCAGCATGCAGGAACTAGCCTTTGGAGTCATGGCTTCAATGCGTGACTTCCCTTTCAAGCTCCCGCAGGAGGCTGTCTACATTCTGAGAGCTTCTGCCATCATTGAAGGTTTGGGAACAACTTACATCGATAACTTTAATGGTGTCAAAGATATTCTGCCTATACTCCAAAAAAATATCCCCAGAGCCTTGGGTGCCGATAATGGCATACTTGAGGCACTGGCTGACGAAATGGGATCACTTCCTTTAACACTCAAACAGGTACGTACGAGCATTCAAAAGATCAGTGAAGATGAAATACGGGTACATCTCTCCGAGAGACAGCTAGAGTGGCTTGAAAGCCGCATCGGGAACCGTATCTCTGCATTCAAGAGTTCTTCACTTCTTATAGTGCTGGCTTTTTTTCTGCTTGCTTTGGATCCTTCATTGAAATTCTATGCCATAGCTATTTTTGCTATGGGAGCGATCAGACTGCTTTATAAATGATCTACTCGTTTCCTTCATGGATAGTGTAGGATTTATTTTCTACTTTCACAAGAGGTGGTAAATGTTCAGCTTCAAAATAGTCATACCCCTCTTTTAAATTCATCCAGAAGTCATACCACTCATTTTCTGAATAAAGCGCCATATTCTCTTCTGTCATACGGAAAGGATAGACATGTACCTGTACATATTTTTGCCCTTTCTCCAGTGCACTTTCCACTAAGTCATAGATCTCTTCTATCTTTGCATTGGTCATGGCATAACAGCCTATGGAGACACAGTTACCATGCACCATAAGAAAAGAACCTGTACGGTTGTGTGCTTTGTCATATTTGTTTGGGTAACCCAGATTAAAAGAGAGATGAAACTTGCTGTTTGGATTGAGTTGATGTTTTTTGACTTTGTAAAAGCCTTCCGGAGACTGTCTGTCACCCTCTTTCAACTTTGGACCAAGCTCTCCGGAATAGGCACAAATAGTGTAATCTTTCAAATGTTCATACTCAGTTTCAGTACGTATCCACACTTCCAGTATGGACTCTTTTTTAAAGATACGAATGAACACCGCATCACCTATATTTGCTGAAAGATCTGTCAGTCTCTCTTCAAGTGTATCGTCCAGGAATTGATTTACAGTTATAATCTCATACATTCTTGCATCTGCCATAGACATAAACTCCTCATATGTCATTGTATCATTTTGCTCCGGTAATATTTGAATGATCGTTTCAAAAGTGATATTCTGTTCCGAAGGTATAATGAGTGAAGATTGAACCATTGTATTGACTTCCTTTTTTTTAGGAAGAGCGGGAGGATAAAGATAAAAAAGTATGAAAGAAAGAAAAAGAAGAAGCGTGACAAGAATATCAGCCAGAATCAGCCATGCCCTTGCCATAAATACGCTACTTAAAAGTTAAGTTTTTGTGACTTGTCATACCCATACGGATCTCCAAACGATAACAGTTTACCACTTTCATTCACATACGTTGTCAAATATGCTGTATGCACAGGCAGTCGCTTGGTAATTTTCAAGTAATGTGTTTTTTTACTGTCATATTTTGATTTGACATCCGCAGCACCATGCGCAGTATAATTTTTAGAGAGAAATGCCAGCATATCTTTTGGTTTATGAAGCCTTACACAACCGTGACTATAGGCGCGTGACTTTCTTTTAAAGAGACTTTTTGCCGGTGTGTCATGCATGTAGACGGAGTGATGGTTTGGGAAAATAAATTTGACACGACCCAAAGCATTACGGTTAGATGCCACTTCAATGAACTTGAATGGCACCGGTCCTTTTCCTCCCACATAGGCTCTGGCATTTACTGAATTGAAACTCAATGCCGGTGAATCAAGATTATAGTCTTTCCTCATCACCAAACGGTGGCTTTTCAAATAACCGGGATTTCGTAATGTTTTCGGAATGATCTCATTTCTGGCAATACTGTCAGGCACATTCCATGTAGGGTTGAGCACAATGTATTTCAAGTCTGCAGAGAAGATTGGTGTTGGATTTTTTCTCGTACCTACAACAACTCTCATATTGACGGATTCTTTATCATTTTCGATCACACGAACGACATATTCAGGAATATTCACCAAGGCATAGGTTTTTCCCAAACCTGCCTTCATCATTTTAATTCTTTCTATACTCAGACGAACTTTATGTTTAGATACCGGATCTTCAAGCAGTTTATATTTAGCTGCCAATGCATTGAACTGTTTATACTCAGGAACATACGGTTTCAGTATTTTCTCGATACTCTGCCCTGCTTTGATTTGCATTTTTATATCGGAAGCAGAAACTGCCTGCTTATAGCCACCTGTTGTATTCACAATACACCCATTGGCAAGATTTTCTGTATATGCTATGAGTAATTGACTCATAAGCTTTGAATTTTTGCTCTCTTTCACTTTTGCATAGAGTGCCTGTTGATCACAGATCGACAAATATTTATCTGTTTCCAAGATCTTTAAAAATTCATTTTTCTGTGATGATTTCCAACCTTCAGAGTCCGGTGTCCCCACACAACCACTCAATATTACTGCAAATACAACTGCCACTAAAACTCTAATTTTCATTTTTACCCCTAGTTAAAAATTTTGCACAAGAATATGCACTTGAAAATGCCCATTGAAAGTTGTATCCTCCCAATCTTCCTGTTACATCCAATACTTCACCTGTAAAGTAAAGCCCCTCTGTTTTTTGACTCATCATCGTCTTGGCATCCACTTCATCAGTACAAACTCCACCCTTTGTCACTTCTGCTTTTGAGTAGCCAAAAGTGCCTGCCGGTGCAAAAGCATAGTGGTTCAGTAATTGAAGCTGTGCTAATTCATCTGATGTTAATTTAGACCCCATTTTATCTTCGATATCAAATTGTATCAGAAATGCCTTAGTTACACGTTTAGGCATAGGCAGAAGAGAAGAGAGTTGTTTTTTACTTCCCTTTAGAGAGTTCCACGAGAATCCCGGTAAAAAGTCTATCTCAATTTTTCCTTTTTCCCAATACAGTGAAGCATCCAAAACAGCAGGTCCACTCAAGCCTTTATGCGCGAACAACAATCCGCCTTTACATAAGGTTTCACCTATTTTTATAACCACATCTGTAGAGACTCCGGAGAGTGCTTTAAAAAAGAACTGCTCTTTTTGTACCGTAAATCCTACCAATCCGGGTGAGGTTTTAACAATGCTGTGCCCAAAATGTTCTGCAATTTCATATCCGATACCACTGGCACCAAGTATAGGAAAGCTTAAACCTCCGGAAGCCACAACCACTCTGTCTGCCATCAGTGTTTGTTTGTCTGTTTTTATATAAAAGACATTATCTCTTTTAGATACACCCAACACTTTTTCATTTACAAGTATCTTCTGCTTTCTACTCTCTTTAAGAAAAACATTTAAAAGTTCTTTGGCTGAATCTTTACAAAAGTATTGCGTCTCTTTTCTGAGCACAGGCATAAGTCTCTGTCTCTCAAGCCATTGCAAAAGTGCTTTTTCGTTAAAACGTTTTAATGCAGGTTGTAGGAACTGTTCATCTCCAAGAAAATACTCTGTTCCCATATTTGTATTGGTAATATTACATTTTCCTCCGCCTGAAACAAGTATCTTGGCTCCAAGACCAGCATTGCTTTCTATGACAGTTGCAGTGTTTTTCGGAAGTAAAGAAGCCAGCATCAATGCACTTGCCCCTCCTCCTATAATAATTATATTTTCATTCATGAATGACATTATAGCTAAAGTTAACAAATAGTTAACCATTTCAGTTTCTCTTTATCTCTGTTTTGTTATGCTAAAATATTATTACCGTACTAAGACAAGGCAAAGGGGAGAGGGAATGTATAAAATATTATTCATTATTTTTACTTTTATCACCCTCTCCTCTGCAAATCTTTTCAAAATTACCGACAGAAAAGGTAATATCGTAGAGAGTAAATCTATCCAACATTCTGAAAATGCGTACCTAAACCAAAAAGCAACAGAATATTCAAAACAAGCTATGTATGATGAGCTGCACAGAGAAGAAAATTTGGCTCGAATGGCTGCTGCAGCAAAGCAAAGACTTAAACAGGTAAAGAAACTTGCTGTTAAAGCACAAAAAGCAGGAAAAACGTATCACTTTACAGAAGCAGATAAGAAAAAACTACTTGATTATGCGAAATATTTTAAAGGCGGGAAATATATTTGGGGTGGTACATCACCTAAAGGTTTTGACTGCTCCGGATATGTACAATATCTTTATAAAAAACATGATGTAAATTTACCGAGAACAGCTTGGGCACAGTCTAAAAAAGGAATATCTGTAAATAAAGAGGATCTTCAAAAAGGTGATCTTCTCTTTTTCCTAACAGACAAAAAACGTGGCATTCCCGTAACACATGTTGGTATTTATATAGGCAATGGAGAGTTCATTCATGCTGCTTCCAAAAAGAAAGGAATTATCATCTCTCCAATTACCCATGGACACTATGCAAAAACATTTGTCTCTGCACGGAGAGTTACTACAGAAGCTTAATTAAATACGTTTAGATTAATGTTTTTTGATCTCAGCAACTACTACACCTCTAAGTGAATTCTCTTCAAAGTTCACTGCCTTATCATGAGGATACCCTTTTGTGATCTCTTCTTGGATCACTTTAGAGATCTTACTCCCATGACATACAAGACATACATTTTTGGCAAGAAGCGGTTTGTACACTCTGGTGACATCACCGTCTTCTACCACTTTAATATCTTTAGGTGTAAATGTTTTTGCTTCTATTGAAGCAACATACTCCTGCATGATCTTTGTATCGAGTTCATCAGCAGCATTCTTTTCTGCATTTCTCAGTTTAAGTGCAGTTCTTCTTACTTTGGCATAGTCAGGAAGTTTGCTATTGATCTCTGCTGTAAGCTTTGTTGCTTCATTGGTACAGAAAGTAACAGCACCTACTCCGGTTTTGTCTGCTTTCATCTCTTTTTGCAGTTCAGTTTTAAGTGCCCCACCCAACATTTTGATGTATTTCACACCCTCTTGTTTAACAGTCATTTCATCTGCCATTGATGCAGAAGTAAGTAATAGTGTTGCGAGTAAAAGTGTATTGATTTTCATGATTATCCTTAATAATAATTTTTATTTGATGCGATTATGACTAAAATATCTTAAAGTATCTTGGTTGCAGTCAAAAATATGTATTGTTTACCTGTAAGAGTTACTCTATACTTCTTCTGTTGCAGATATTTTTTACAGAATATCACATCATTAAAAAGCAAAGACATTTCAGACATGACATAATTGGGTGCTTTTGCACCGTAGACCATCTCACCACCTATCCATCTTGAGTTTGGAAATCCAAGAATGATGGCAGCATTTTTTTCCAGGTAGTTTTGTACCAGAGACATAAAAAATGGTTTGAAATTAATGCTCGGACTCTGTAGTGTGCCTATGCTGATAAGTAAATCAAACTTACCTAAATTCAAAGTATCCATATTCGTTATATCTTCTATATAAAACTTTACATTATTTTCTTTAAACTGTGTCTGTGCATACTCTATGGCTGTTTTACTATGATCTATACCAATAAGTTCCATATTTTGATATTTATTAGTATTTAATCTGTTTTTAATGACTTCAAACTCATCTCCCCTATTAACACCAAGGTTTAAAATACGGCTTCTGTTTTCTAACTTTACATTTGTAAGTGCTTGTTGATAGTAGTAAAGAAATGCCGGCTCTTCCATTTTGTTTATTGCAAAGAAGTGAGACTCTGTTCCATACTTCTCTTCTTTAGGACTTTGAGTATCAAGATGAAAAGAGCTTTGGGTTTCCAGTTTTTGAAAATGCAGGGTGACCAGTGGATAACTGCTCTCTTTGGCTGTAAGCATCTTACATATTAAAAGTTCTGCCAGATCTGTCCATGCTTTGTAGCCTCTGTAGATGTAAGTTTGATCTTCAATCGTTATCAGATTTCCTGCATAGCCTTCACCTAGATCGGGATTAAGTATTTCAAAAGAGACAGAAGAGTTTTTACTAAGTGATTCTTGCAACAGGGGAAGTATCTCTTGCATAGTATGATGTGTAAAGGTCATTGATTTTGTCATGATAGTATTTTATCACAACTTATATTGATTGATAGATTTTGAAGTGATTAGTCCTTCCTAATGCAAAAAGGGAGATAAAGAATGTATATATCGGGAAAGATAAACATAAACCATTAGGAAGGATTAACACTATTATAAACTATTAATATGAATTTAATATGAATTCTTAAATATAATGGTAATATTTTTATAATTTACAACTTTTTGATACTATTCTGTATAAATTATTTTAGGAAAAAGGAATATATAGTCCCAATAATTGAACACACCCTAGTAAATCTTGTCGCCTA
>JAGGRU010000184.1 GCA_021159425.1 Sulfurovum sp. | reverse complement strand
AAACCATAAAAAGGTAAATTTCATGACATTATCACAAGAAGAAAAAGAAATAATCTTAGGAAGCATCCGAGACATCCCGGACTTCCCAAAACCAGGCATCATCTTCAAAGATATTACAACTATGCTGGGCAATCCTAAAGCACTCAATACCCTCATGTCACACCTTGAGAACCGTTATAAAAGCTATGAACTTGACTACATCGCAGGGATAGATGCAAGAGGTTTCATTTTTGGTGCAGCACTTGCAGACAGACTGGGTGTAGGCTTTGTTCCAGTACGAAAAAAAGGTAAACTTCCTTACACTACAGTAGCTGAAAAATACTCTTTGGAATATGGTTTTGATGAAGTAGAAATACACATTGATGCATTTGGTGAAAATGGATTAAAAGAAGGGAAACCTTCAAAAGTTTTGCTTATAGATGACCTCATAGCTACAGGAGGAACAGCAAAAGCTGCTGCAAGCCTCATAGACAAAGTGGGTGCACACTGTGTAGAAGTATGTTTCATCATGGAACTTGGATTTTTAAACGGGAAAGAAGGCATTACAGCACCTGTCTATTCAGTTTTAGAGATAGACTAATGTCTGACGTTGAATTCACCTCTAAAGAGATAGGTCCATATCACTATAACCGTGGTTTACAGGATGCACGTACACTTATAGAAGAAAACGTACAAAACCTTTCACAAACATTTTATGAGATGGAAAAACCTACGGAGTTTATAAAATAGCTATTTTCTCTCCAAGAAGTTCAACACCGAATTTTTCTGACATTTCCGGCTTAGTTCTATCCCAACTAACAAACTCTTTTTTCAAAACCTTAGTATAGAAATTGTCTAAAAGTTTTCTATCTTTTTCACTTAACTTTTCAATAATCATTCTTCCACCAAAATGTCTCTGTATTTTTGGCTTGACAGCCAATGGTTTATGGAAACGTTTAAAATAGCCTTCTATTCTGCCCTTGCCTGCTTCATCTTCCCCTGTTGTTCCACACACAATAAAAGATGCAATGATCTTTGATTCCATCTCTTCCGTATGCATAGAAAGAAGTTCCATCAAACGTTTATGGGCACCATCGATCCAAATACCTGAACCAATGATGAATTTGTCATATTTATCTACAACTTCTTCAAAATTGATATTTTCAATATTGAGTATATCAACACCATCACCTATACCTTTAGCAATCCACTTTGCTGTATCTTCTGTTGCACCATATCTTGTACCATAGATCAATGCCGTTTTTCCCAGATTTTCATCAATCAGTGGTTTTAAACTGTTACCAAAACTATATGCAGATGCTGATACTAAAGCAATACCCATACCAAGTAAGAAATCTCTTCGCTCCATTTTTATATCACTTGCTTTCGCTATTCATTTTCGACAACTCTTCTTTTAAAGCTAAAATCTCTGCTTCATCTTCTTTGATCTTTGCATTGTATTTTTCTATTTTGTCACTCTTCTCTTCAGCTTGAGCTTTTTTTAAATCTTCTTGATGTTCCTTGAGCTCATCATTGGATTTAGAGAGATCATCTTCAAGACTTGAAATGATCTTGTCATCACTACAATGATTTTTTATCTCATTCAATGCTTTATTGAGTCCATCAACTTTATTATTATTTCCATTTTTTTTAGCAATCTCTATCTGCTTTTCAACTTGACATGTTTTCTCAGCACAACCTATGAGTGTTTCACAGTTTTCATTCGCAAACGAAAAACTGCTTATAGCCAATAGTGTAAAAGTTACAGACCGTACTTGTTTTAAAATTTCAATAGACATTCCTATCCCTTTTTTGTAATTATTTTCAAAGTATAACATATAGAAATAAAATAGATAAGTTATAACAAACCAAACATCATTTTATAGATTTAACCCTCCCTAACCTCTCATTAGATATAATCTATCTCATTATAACACGAGAGAAAAATATGAACTTACACAAAGAAATATATATCCCAAAACCTAGTCCCCATGATCCCGATGATCTGGGGCATTTTGGCAGTAGAGAAAACGGTCAGGTAGGTTACGGTGGTCGTTTTGTTCCTGAAACACTTATGCCTGCACTTGAGAAGCTTAGACTGGATTACGAAGCTGTACGTTTTGACAAAGACTTTTGGTCTGAAGTGGACTACTATTACAAAAACTATGTCGGTCGTCCCTCTTCACTCTACTTTGCAGAAAACCTCTCTAAAGAACTTGATGCAAAGATCTATCTTAAACGTGAAGACTTGAATCATACCGGAGCACACAAGATTAATCACTGTGTCGCTCAGGCGGTACTGGCAAAGAGACTGGGCAGGAAGAAGATCATCGCAGAGACCGGTGCAGGTCAGCATGGTGTGGCTACTGCTACGGTTGCAGCCCTTTTTGGACTTGAGTGTGAAGTGTTCATGGGAGCAAAAGATGTAGCACGCCAGGAGCTGAACGTCTTCCGTATGAAACTCCTTGGAGCAAAGGTACATGCAGTTGAGTCCGGGTCTAAAACACTTAAAGATGCAATGAATGATGCCATACGCCACTGGGTCACACATGCCAGAGATACGTATTATCTCATAGGTACTGTTGCCGGTCCTCACCCCTACCCTATGATGGTACGTGATATTCAGTCTATCATCGGATGGGAAGCGAAAGAACAACTCAATGTTGTTGAAGGGTGTTTACCGGACAAAGTCATTGCTTGTATAGGTGGCGGTTCAAATGCACTGGGTATCTTTAACCACTTCTTACAAGATGAGAGTGTTGAGTGTATCGGTATTGAAGCTGGGGGAGAAGGGCTTGACTGCAAACACGGTTGTTCTTTGGAAAAAGGAAGCCCGGGTGTACTTCACGGACAACTCAGCTACCTTCTTCAAGATGAAGACGGACAGGTTCAGGAAGCACACTCTATTTCTGCAGGACTGGACTATCCGGGAATCGGGCCTGAGCATGCTTTCCTGAAAGATGAAAAGATCGTGACCTATGACCACATCACTGATGATGAAGCCATGGAAGCCTTTGTATGGTTGTCCCAGGCAGAAGGCATCATCCCTGCATTTGAATCTTCGCATGCCATTGCCTACTTGAAAAAAATGAAACCCGAAGATATCAAAGGGAAAACGATCTTAGTCAACTTATCCGGTCGTGGTGATAAAGACATGATACAAGCGCAGGATATACTGAAAGAGCAGTTTGCATAAGTTAATTGTGGTCGATGAATCGACCCTACAGTTCAAATATAATGTAGGGTCGGTTTACCGACCATATATACAATCAATCAAGGAAAAATATGAATTTTAATATAACAACAGACAAACTTTCAGAGATCAAATCTGATCTGGAGATCATCATCGTCATTGACGGTGACTTAAAACACAAATTTATACAAGACAAAAAACTACTTAAAAAAGCAGGGTTCAAGGCTGGACAGGATGAAGTATGTTTACTTCTTGAGAAAAACAGACTTTACGTAGGTTCTGAAACACTTAAAGGTGTGGGTATACGTTCAGCCGTTGCTACTGCACTGCGTTCATTGCTTGGCAAAAAATACAAAACAGTTAAAATAGCAACATATTTAAGTCATCCTAAATGTACTGCTTCTCTTCGTGCTGCTGTTGAAGGTGTTGTTCTTGGTGCATATACTTTCACAACGTATAAAAGTAAGAAAATAAAGTCAAGAATCAAAAATATACAGATCTCCACAGAAGGCTATGGAGACAATTACGAAGTAAGTTTGGAAGCAATGGCTAGAGCTGTACACAATGGTGACATTGCCGGGTCTGCAACAAACTTTACAAGAGACATTGTAAATACAACACCGGATGACTGTTACCCGGAGATCATGGCGAACATTGCTGAAGATCTTGCCAAGAACAGCAGCTTAAAGTGTAAGATCTTAAAACCTAAAGAATTAAGAAAAGAGAAAATGGAAACATTGCTTGCTGTTGCACGGGCAAGTCGTCATAAACCAAGAGTCATTCACTTGGCACACAAACCTAAAGACCCTGTAGCAGTTATCTCTTTGGTCGGTAAAGGTTTGACTTATGATTCAGGTGGACTTAGCCTTAAGCCTGCGGACTATATGGTAGGCATGAAATCTGACAAGAGTGGTGGTTCTGCTGTCCTTGGGATCATGAAAGCGATCTCGGAAATGAACTTACCGGTAGAAGTACATGGTTTTGTCGGAGCCGTAGAAAATATGATCGGTGGAGATGCCTATAAACCCGATGATGTACTCGTTGCAAAAAATGGAAAAACGATCGAGATCAGAAATACAGATGCAGAAGGACGTTTAGTCCTTGCAGATACACTCTGTTATGCACAGCAGGAAGTCAAAGCAGATTATCTTTTTGACTTTGCAACACTTACGGGTGCCTGTGTTGTGGGTGTGGGTCACTACACATCAGGTGTGATGGGAAATGCAGATGAGCCAAAAGATCTGGTTGTCAACCTGGCAGCACAGGCAGGTGAACTTGCAACGAAACTGGACTTCAACAGACACTTGAAAAAAACCATCAAATCTGAAATTGCAGATGTATGTAACATTTCAAATACACGTTACGGCGGAGCTATTACAGCAGGACAATTTCTTGCTGAATTCATCGATGAAGATCATAAAGACAAATGGGCACACATAGACATTGCGGGACCTGCATTTGTTGAGCATGCCTGGGCAGAAAACCCACATGGTGCTTCAGGTGCCGGTGTAAGAATGATGCTGAGACTTATTGAGAAAATTGCCAGAACGGCTAAAACAGATTAAATTTTTTAAGTTATATTGAAATAAATTGAAACTGGGAAAAATCAAAAAAGTTATATTTTTCTTACTACTGCTATTGGGTGAAAATACAATGGCAGAGAACAATCATACAAAGCCTTATCATATCATTTTTTCAGATAATTCAGCGATACTCGGTACTGACGGTCCCAATGATCTTGGACAAACTGGAGATCTTGAATTGATCTACACAGATCCGAATGATGAATATATGTTCTTTATTAAAGCTGAACTTTTTGTCAATGGTGACCCTAAAGATCAGACAACTACAAGAACAAATCCGGATAACCTTAGAACAGATGTATTAAGTATATATTATGTACAAGGTGGTAAGTTTAAAGTTGGATTCGGATTTGAAATCATAGGCAATATGGGTGGTGGAGATATTCAAAATATTATCCATAAGATCTCAAATAATCCACATGTACCAGCACACTATACAGGTACCAATAAATTTACACCCACATTAAATTTTGAATATCATAGTTTTATTAATGATCATGTGAATTTTCACTCTAGATTAAAATGGCCTATCATTGCAAGAAACGGTATTACAGAGTTTGACAGTAGTTTTGAATATTCCCGACATGATAATATTTATGATTTGAATATTGACACAAGCATAAGTATTGGTTTTGACTGTGCCATATATCCGGATATACCAGAATTCAACGGATATCCTATACGTGATTTCCATGTTTGTGTTCCTGAATCAAAATTTTCTTTTGAATATGAAAATTTTGATATTTTTTGGAGAATACCTCTTGCAAATCTTAAAGTACAAAACTCAATTTTAGGAATAGGTTACAAGTTTTAGCCATATAACCCCCTCTTCACCAACTTTTAGATAAAATCTCAGCAATATATTACCAAAGGAATACCATGGGACTTGGAATTGGACTTGTCGGACTACCCAACGTAGGAAAATCTACAACTTTTAACGCATTGACAAAAGCACAGAATGCAGAGTCTGCAAACTACCCGTTCTGTACGATAGAGCCAAATAAGGCTGTTGTACCTGTACCTGACAAAAGACTTGATGAATTGGCAAAGATCGTTAACCCTGAAAAGATACAGTATTCAACACTTGATTTCGTAGACATTGCAGGTCTTGTAAAAGGTGCGAGCAAAGGTGAAGGTCTTGGAAATAAGTTTTTAGGAAACATTCGTGAAACTGAAGTGATCCTGCATATCGTAAGATGTTTTGAAGATGACAATATTGTACACACAGAAGGTTCTATAGACCCTATCCGTGATGTTGAGATCATTGAATACGAATTGTTGCTTGCAGATATGGATGCTGTTGAAAAACGTATTTCGATGCTTGCTAAAAAAGCCAGAGGTAATGACAAAGAGGCAAAAGAGCAACTTGTCATCGCTGAAGCACTTTTAACACATATTGAAGAGGGTCAGCCCGTATCTACATTTTCTGAAATTGACAGTGATGAATTTAAAGCATTAAATAAAGACCTGCGTCTGCTTACAAGCAAAGAGGTCATTTACGGTGCCAATGTAGATGAAGACGGACTGGAAGAAGACAATGACTTTGTTCTAAAACTTAAAGAGTATGCAGAAGCAAGAAACTATGAAGTCATTAAACTTTGTGCCAAAGTAGAAGAAGACATGGTAGATTTTGATGATGATGAGAGAGATGAAATGCTTGCCGATCTAGGGATAACAGAGTCAGGTCTTGAGCAAATTATTCACAAAGGCTTTGATAAACTTGGACTCATGAGCTACTTCACTGCCGGAGTGAAAGAAGTACGTGCATGGACTATTCGTAAAAATACGACGGCACCTAAGGCTGCTGCTGTCATTCACAATGACTTTGAAAAAGGCTTTATTCGTGCAGAAGTCATCAGCTATGACGACTTTATTGAATTTAATGGTGAGTCTGGTGCAAAAGATGCCGGTAAAAATAGACTTGAAGGTAAAGAGTACATTGTTCAAGACGGTGATGTGATGCATTTCCGCTTTAATGTTTGATTTTATATCTCTACGTAGGGTCGATTTATCGACCACAGTGTCAGAGTATTAACAATATTGGTCGGTGAACCGACCCTACAACTACACAGGATTTTTTATGACAAAAATATTATTTATAGTCATCATAGGTTTTATGCTACTTGGCTGTGACAGTAAAAAAGGTGCTTTTCTTGAAACAGTAGAGAGTCAAAATGATGTTCCCACTGCCGTAGCCAAACTTATTGCTACTATCAAAGCTAAAGAGCTGACACATTTTCAGACCATTGACCATGCGAAAAATGCAAAAGTTGTAGGCTTAAAACTCAAACCTGAAACAGTTGTTGTTTTTGGTAATCCTAAAATGGGGACACTACTGATGCAGTGCAACCCTTCTATGGGGCTTGACCTGCCACTTCGTATCCTCTTTTCTACAGATTATGAGGGGAGAACAACGATCACTTATACCAATCCGGAGTATTGGACACTCAAACATAATATTAAAGATAAGAAATGTTTAGCTATTATAAAAAAAGCACATATTGCTATGCAAAACTTGGCGCAGGAAGCTGCTAAAAAATAGAAATTATCAAAAAAGGGATAACAATGACAAGAATTAAAATTCAGTACAGTGAGGTACTAAATGCCAAATCTTAATAAAATACTTTTAAGTCTAGGAACGCTGCTTACTATGGCAAACAGTGGTGGATGCTTGCTGGTTCAAGACAAAACAATGAATGTAAGTTGGGATGCATACAAAACAGATACCAGAATAACGGTTCATGGTAAATTTTTAGATGTACAATACAGCCCAAAAGCCTTAGAAGGTAAGAACTTTAGAGAACTTTTAGTTGGGTCAAAAGTGAGTATGGAGAGCAGTAATATCGATACTGAGATCGTTAGTAGAGATGAGACTATTGTAGAATTCTTTTTTAATAAATTATCAAGCCCTAAAATAGAAGGTATCATTACCGACATCAAAGCAGATGAAGTGCAAATGATGAAGGGAAAACCAAAAACAGGTGTTGTTACTGTAGAAATTACAATGAATGGTAAAACTGTAACAACTGTTATGAATTACAATTACTTCAAAGAAGATTTTTCAGCTACAGGCACTATAAATTTAGCGGACTTTACTGCACTTGATGCATTGGCATCTGTAGATAAAAGCTGTCATGATTTATATAAGGGAAAGATCTGGAGTGATGTGACTATTAAGTTTCATACAACAATAAAAGCAACCTTATGTGATACAGAGATCAAAAAGAAAAAATAGGATTCAATTTGAAAACAAACGATATATTATATAAGATCCAAAAAGCTTTAAATCTAAGTCAGAAAGAGATGCTGGAAGCATATAAGCTTACTGAATACAAAATAGAGGCTTCACATCTTGATTCACTACTCAAACGTCGTCAGGATGAAGGATCTAAACTCTGTTCTTATGAAGAGTTAGGGGTCTTTTTAGATGGTTTTGTCATATTGAAACGTGGTCCAAGTCCTAAGAAGAATGATGATGTTGTAGAGCTTACAAACAATCTCATCCTCAAAAAACTACGTATAGCACTGGAACTCAAAGAGGCAGAAACAGAGATCATATTCTCTCTAGGAGAAGCAGAACTAAGCAAACAACAGCTTGCTTCCCTCTTCCGAAAAGAAGGACATAAGAATTTCAAAGAGTGTTCAGATGAACTATTGACGGCATTTTTAGATGGCTTGGATGAATTTCATTTCGTTGGAGAAGTAGAATAAGTCATAAAGTAAATCTAATTTGATATAATTTATCAGTATTTTTACTAACAAAAAAGGAGATATACATGTCATTAGATACAAGATTTACAGAAGAAGAGCAGTTTTTGCTGACAAATACACCATTCACTATAGGACAAACAATGGTCTTTGCCGGAGGTAGCGGGTTAGGTACTGTTAAAGAATTATTCAGCAGTACAAAATCATTTCTGGAAGGTGCAAAAACTTTTCCGCAAAATGAGATCATTGTTGGTATTTTACCAAATATGGCAAACGGGAAAGAAGCAAGGGCTCAAGCCAAAGAATTTCAGGGAAAAGCCAAAGAGAACTTCAAAGGAAAAGATATCAAATCTTATGAAGATATGCATCAGTTTGTAATCGATGATTCCAGTGCAGTAGCCAAATTACTAAAAGAAAAAGCAACGCCACAGGAAGCAGAAGAATATAAAGAATGGGCCATGTCTATTGCTGAGAATGTTGCAAAGGCAGCCAAAGAAGGCGGTTTTCTTGGTTTTGGCGGAGAACGTATAAGTGCCGATGAAAAAAAGCTTTATGCTGACATAGCAAATGCACTGGGTACTTCTGTACACCTTTCATAGCATCTGTGACCTTATTTTATTTTACCTCTTTTGAGGTGAAATAGATTCAACTCAAACAGTCTAAATCTCCAACACCAACTTCACAGGACAATGGTCACTTCCCATCACCGTATCCAAGATATCGGCATCTATAATTTTGTCTTTAAGGTCATTAGATACAAAGAAGTAATCAATTCTCCATCCTACATTATTTCCTCTTGCACCTGCTCTGTATGACCACCAGCTGTAACGATCTACTTCATCACCTTTTACGTGTCTAAAAGTGTCTATATACCCATGCGATATGAGTTTGTCCATCCATTCACGTTCCATAGGTAAGAAACCAGATGTTTTTTCATTGGCTTTTGGACGTGCAAGATCAAACTCTTTGTGTGCGGTATTTACATCACCACATACTACGATAGATTTCCCCTCTTCTCTAAGTGTATTTATATGATTTAAAAAGCGCTCATAAAATGCCATCTTATACTCTAAACGTTCATCATTACGCTGTCCGTTAGGGAAATAGACGTTGAAGTATGCAATATCTCCAAAATGGTACTCGTTAATGCGTCCTTCATTCAAAATATCTACATGGTCACATGAAGAGGCTTCGCCTTTCATATCAGTATAGAGGGCAACACCGGATTGACCCTTATTGGATGAAGAGTTTATACTTTGAAACTTATAGTTTTTATTGAAAATAGTTTCAGGGATTTGATCTGCTTCTGCTTTAATTTCCTGGAGTCCCAAAAAGTCTACATTCTCATCATCGATCCACTTCAGTGCGTCTTTTTTGTCTACTGCACGAATGCCGTTGACATTCCACGATATAAAAGTAAGTTTTGCCATATTGTTTCCTTGTTCGGAGCTTCAATTTATTTAGGTAGAATAATAGCAAAATAGACTTCAAAGGATTCATATTGGCTCAGGCAGATAAAGAAAAGTGGGACAAAAAATATCAAAACAACCCTGCTCCAGATAAGCCTGTCAAACTCATAAGAGATTTTGCCAAATTGGCTACAGGAACAAAAGTGCTTGATGTGGCATGTGGTATGGGAAGACACAGTAAATATCTTGCATCCATTGGATTTGATGTAGATGCATTGGATAT
>JAGGRU010000161.1 GCA_021159425.1 Sulfurovum sp. | reverse complement strand
AGTTTCCATCATCCATCACTTCCATGGCAGATATTGCAGATCTGGCTTCCGGTTCCGCTTTAAAGTGCCATTTTTTACCATTTAAGGCATAAACTGTTTGTCTTTTTTTATGATATTTTTTAAGTGGCCACTCAGCAGCAGTCAACACTCCATACTTTGGGTGCCAGGCAAGTGCTTCCAATGATTTATTTCTGCTTCTATAGTTTTTAGGATCTTGTAACTCTTTTGGCAATCTGTATTTTTTTATCATTTGTCCGTATTGTGCAGAGTTTTTATGAAACCAGCCTATTTTTGCTCTGCCCTCAAAAGAGATAAGCAGTCTTCCTCTATTATCAAGTGTTAACCCCTCAGAGTCTTTTCGCCATTTCTTAAACTTTTTAGCATTTTTCTTTCTCAGTTTCACTGCATCCTTTGGCTCCAACAACTCTATTTTATCACCAAACTTTGCTTTAAAAATAAAAAGTTTCCCCTCATCACTTATCATAAAAAGTTTTTGATTTTTGGGGTAATAGGCGAGATCTGAAATTTCAGAAAACTTCACATCATTTATATTTTGGAAAACAAGTTGTCTCTGATCAAGTATTTTTATCCCCATAAAAACATGATCTTTTTTACTTGGCGTAATATCTACAGGGAATATTCCTGCATTTAGTGATCCAAGAAAAATGAGAAAGAAAAAAACTATTCTCATTTTTCTTCAGATTCCTCTGGAAAAAAATAAACCATGACAAGTATCCATGCAACGGCAAGATCTATCGCCACATCTGCATAGTTAAACACTGCAAAATTAAATCCGCAATGCCAGGCAATATAATCCACAACTCCTTCATGTACAAAACGATCATACACATTTCCAAGGGCACCGCCAATAAGCAGTCCTACAGGAAAAGCATAACGCTTTAAATATCCCTCTTTTAACACAAAGTACATGATCCCAACGATCAAAAGACTCTGTATCCATTTCAAATACGGTCCTATAAAAGATAACATTGAAAAGGCAACACCTTTATTATAGTGCAGCTCCAAGTCTATACACTCACCTGCACGGTAATAACCTTCAACAAAAAGCATTTTAATATTTTGATCAATAATGAATGTGCCTATAACAACAAGTAAAAAAACAAAGAAAGCCCGCATTAAACAAGCGCACCTTTAAAAAATGTTTTACACTCTTCCATCATTTTTTCAAGTGCCTTCTTATCTTTACCTTCAAGAAGCAGGCGGATCTTGTTTTCAGTACCGGAATATCTGAAGAGATGACGCATCCCTTGAGACTCAACCTTCTCTTTCAAAGCATCAATCCCCTCGATCTCTTCAAAAGGTCTTTTTTCATCAACCAGTAAATTAACCAGCATTTGAGGGTATGAGTCATAAGGGTTAAACACTTCACTTGCTTTTAACCCTGTGCCTACAAGATATGCTAAAGCCTGCAATGCACTTGCAATCCCATCCCCTGTCTTTGCATAATCAGAAAAGATCACATGCCCACTCTGTTCTCCACCAAAATTTATACCTTCTTTTTGCATCATTTCAACCACGTTTTTATCACCTACTGCAGCACGATGCAAGACAAGTCCTTTTGAAGAGAGATACTCACCCAATCCTTCATTGCTCATAACAGTCGCGACCATACCGTCACCTTTTAGTGTGCCTTCATTTTTCAAATGCACCGCCAAAACAGCCATCAGCTTATCACCGTCAACAATTTCACCTTTTTCATTCACCATGACAAGTCTGTCTGCATCACCATCCAACGCTATTCCTACATCAGCACGTTTGTCAAGCACTACTTTGGCAAGATATTCAGGAGCAGTAGCACCACAACCTTCATTAATGTTAAAACCATCCGGCTTATTCCCGATCACAACAACTTCTGCACCAAGTTCAGATAATATCGTTGGTCCAATAATATACCCTGCACCATTGGCACAATCTATCACTATCCGCTTCCCTGCCAAAGTGAGAGGCCGGGGAAAAGAGTTTTTAATATGCACAATATATCGTCCGATCACATCATCAATTCTTTTGGATTTACCTATATTTTTATCTGTCGCCTGTGCAGCTTCTATCGCAGCATCATCTTCATAGATCGCTTCGATCTCTATCTCTTTATCACGATTAAGTTTATTTCCTTCGCAGTCAAAAAACTTTATGCCGTTATCATAATAAGGATTGTGGCTTGCAGAAATCATGATCCCTGCATCACAACGCATATTTTCTGTTAAGAATGCAATAGCAGGCGTTGGCATAGGACCAATCTGGATCACATCAAAACCTACAGCAGTCAGTCCTGACACCATAGCATTCTCGATCATGTAACCACTGCGTCTGGTATCTTTTCCAACCAATATCCTGTTTGTTTTAGAAAATTTTCTAAAATATATTCCTGTTGCCATAGCCAAACGCATTGCATTGACTGCACTCACTTTTTTACCTGCTTTTCCACGTACGCCATCTGTTCCAAAAAGTGTCAAAATCATTTCCTTAAATTGTATTCCTTTATTTTAACCGAAATATGATTAAGCACACTAAATATCACTACAAAAAGTCTGTTTTACCCAGAGTTAATATATTTTTAATCTTTTTTTAGGTATTATTCGCGAACTATTTTCACTCTATAACTAAGTGATAACAACAATTTTAAAGGAATTACCCTAATGGCAAACAATAAATCAGCTAAAAAACGTATTTTACAAACTGCTGTAAAAACTGAAAGAAACAGATATTACAGAACAAGAATCAAAAATATCGTTAAAGCGGTACACGAAGCAGTAGAAGCAGCAGATAAAACAGCAGCGACAGCAGCTTTCACAACAGCTAACAAACAAATCCACTCACTGGTAAGCAAAGGTTTCATCAAAAAAACAACTGCAGCTAGAAAAGTAAGCCGTCTTCATAAAATGGTAAACAAAATCGAAGCTGCGTAAGCAGTTTTTGACGCTATAGCGACCCGTCCATGCGACAGGTTCTATTTATATTCTTACAATCCAACACAAAGAACGCCTATGTTCAAAGAAAAACTCCAACCCTTTATCAAGAGACATAATGAAATTACTGAACTTTTAAGTTCTCCGGACATTGCAAGTGATATTTCCCGTATGACAGAACTCTCCAAAGAACAGTCAGGACTTAATGATCTTGTTGAAAAAGCAAAACTTTACATCGAAACAGCCGATTCTATAGAAGAAAATAAAGAACTTCTTGGGGATGCAGAACTTGGTGATCTTGCAAGGGAAGAACTTTCCGAACTGGAGCCTATGCTTCCTGCACTGGAGAGTGAGATCAAAATACTTATGCTTCCAAAAGACAAGAATGATGACAAAAACATTTTACTTGAACTCAGAGCAGGTGCAGGCGGGGATGAAGCAGCACTCTTTGTTGCAGATGTCTTCCGTATGTATTCTCGCTATGCGGAGCAGGCAGGATGGAAAATGGAAATTATCAGTAGTAATGATGGAACAGCGGGTGGATATAAAGAGCTTATTGCACAGATATCGGGAGAAAATGTCTATGCAGAGCTTAAGTATGAAGGTGGCATACACCGTGTTCAGCGTGTCCCTGACACTGAAACACAAGGACGCGTACACACTTCCGCCATTACTGTAGCTGTCATCCCTGAAGTAGATGATGTTGAAGTTGACATCAAGCCCAATGAAATCAAAATGGATACCTATCGTTCAAGTGGCTGTGGTGGACAGTCAGTCAACACCACAGACTCTGCAGTACGGTTAACACACCTCCCTACAGGGATAGTCGCAGCCATCCAAGATGAAAAGTCACAACACAAAAACAAAGCCAAAGCAATGAAGGTTCTTAAAGCCAGAGTCTATGAAGCAGCCCTGCAAAAAAGTTTAGATGAGTCATCCAGCCAGAGAAAACTCCAGGTAGGTTCAGGTTCGCGTTCAGAGAAGATACGTACTTACAACTATCCACAAAACAGACTCACCGACCACCGTATAGGGCTTACACTCTATGCACTGGATGACATCATGAGTAACGGCAGTCTCAAACTTGTCTTTGAACCACTTATGGCGCATGCAAGAACAGAAGCCATTACAGAAGCAGGACTATAGTAGTCTCATTTAAACAGCCAAAGGAAAAGCTATGCATAAATTTTCATTGATTGGAAATGTTCTGCTTTCCATATTTCTACTTATCACCACCCTTGATGCGGTAGAACTTAACTGGGAACACAATTACGATAACGCTCTGGCAACAGCCAAAAAAGAGAAAAAAATGGTCTACCTTTTTATAGGGGCTGACCGATGCAGACATTGTGACAGGTTTAAAAAACAGACACTTTCAAACAAAGATCTCATAGCAATAATGAAAAAAGAGTATGTGCTGCTCTATATGTCAAGAGATCAGCATGCGATTCCCGATAGATTTGAAAAGTATGGTGTACCTTTTCACTATTTTTTGACTCCTGAAGGTAAAATTATTGCTGAAGTACAAGGCAGCAGAGAACTTGAAGGCTGGTATGATGTACTGGATGAAGTTGAACTAAGAAAAGAGAAGTAATGGCTGCATTTAAAAAATTGCAAGAGAACAATAACATCCAAGAGCTTATAAAAGCAACCTTTGATGCAGACCTTGCTCTGGCCGGTAGCTGGGGCTACACAAAAGAGAAGGCGACCATTATTGAATCCCTGCAAGAAGCTATGCCACTCTCTCAGCTGGAACATATGGTCACCTCAATACGTGCTTACCTTGAGATGAATATCACTCAAGAGCAAGAGAACAGATACGGTGGCATAAACGCGAATGAAAGAGCACGGGAAGAGATCAGAAGCAAAGAAGGTATTTTCAACAAAGTAACTTATGAAATTACTGCCATGAAAGAAGACCTCTATACTGCATTCATAAAAGAGTACAAAGAGGGTTATGGAAAAGAAGAGTTTGACCTGAACGAACATTTTAAAAGAAGAAAAGAGGCTACACTCACCCGTGAAATTGTGCATTACTTTGAAGTGAGTCGCACCCAATAAGCTCCAAATAAGTGCCAGAAAGATTTAATTATAATGATCTTTATATGAATTCGCAGATGATTAAAGAGGGTGTTTGGCGAGGTATTTGTTGCCCCATATCAGAAGGATATGAGGCAATAGAAAAAGCAACGATTACTCAGTTGCCTCATTTACGGCTGCGTTCATAGCATCTTGTGCTTTAAGAAGCACACCTTTTGATGCTTCATCTGTTACATCAATAGAGCTCATCCAGTTATATACTGCCGGGTAAGCTAAATGTACTTCTTTCTCGCCTTTTATTTTATACATATAGAATGTACAAGGAGCAAAGGCACCTGCTTCAGGATGTGTTTTTGACACTTCATAAATAACTGCTACTTTACAAATAGAGTACACATCAAAAAAGTCATATTTGTCATTTCCAGCCGCTGCATAATCAACACCTAGTTTGTTAAATCCTGCCAAAACGAAACCTGCTGTCTCAAGACCTGCTTCCATCTCTTCCTGAAGCCCGTCTAATTCATCCTCTATTTCATCATTTTCTACATCCATCTCATAAGTAAATCTCTTAATAAGATCACCTTCTGGTTTTGCAATCTTATAAGAAAGTGCTTCAAATTTACCGTTTGGCATTGCTTTTGCCAATACATCTGCAACTTCTTTCATGTAAGCAGCAAGATCAGCATTATCAGCAGGGATACCAGTGATTTTTGCAATACCAGCAGCAGCCATTGAAGATACAGAAATAGTTTTTTCACCTTTTTTGGTGAAAATAGACATACTTAATGGTGTAAACAGTGCAATTTCCGGATACTTTTTTGCCAGAGTTGTCACTGCATCTTTTTTATGAAGTGTCATTAGGTTATACGCATCATGTGCATGATCTTTGAACTTCGCTTCAAACGCTTTGTTCATGTCGTTGTTACCTGTAATGTAAAAACCAGCATCTTTGAATGCTTGTTCAATTGTTTTTGCAGTTACTTTACCACCGTTATTGTCTGCCGTAAATATACGGATATCCTGTGCGGCATTCAGTGCCATTCCAAAAGTAAGCAGCAATGCTGCTGCTAAAACTTTAAAATTAAGTTTCATTTTGTTTCCTTAAAGTTGATTTTCTATCAATTATAATAGCCAAAAAGCTATTATAGTTTACTTTTTCCATTCTTTATGCATTGTTATAAGCTGGTGTAAATCAAAAGTGTTACATTATCTAAATTGACAGAGAACCATTCAGAGTCTCTTTTATTATTTCTTTGCCATTTCATTTTTAAGATAATTAATATTTTTTTGTGTATTTTTTGTAGAGGGGTCTTCCTTCCCTAATGCTTTTTCCTGTATCTTTAAAGCTTTATCCAATTCATTCAATGCTTCCTGGTATTTTCCCTGCTTGTAATACACTAAACTTATATTGTTACATGTTGTGGCTGTCGAAAGATGATTCTTCCCTAAAACTTGTTCTCGTATTTTTAAAGTCTTGGCGTAGCAATCAAGTGACTCCTGGTATTTTCCAATATTTTTATATACCAAACCCATATTACTATACGTAGTAGCCACTGAAGCGTGGTTCTTTCCAAAAGCTTTTTCTGATATTTTTAAAGCCTTGGCGTAGTAATCAAGTGCCTCCTGGTACTTACCCTGTTTACGATATACCCCACCGATATTATTATACGTAATAGCTCTTGAAGGATGGTTCTTTCCTAACATTCTCTCTTGTATCATCAAAGCTTCAAAATTGTATTCCAATGCTTTGTCATACTTTCCAATCTTTCCAGCGTAATATCCTAGAATACCATAATCTATAGCAACATCTTTACTTAGTCTGCCGTTTTCTTTCAAATCATCATCCAATTGCTTGAGAGAATATCGCAAAGCACTCTTGTAGTCACCTTTTGCTTTAGCTTTCTCTGCGAGATGAAAATTTGTATTATATGCCGGTAATTGTGTCATCCAGAGAAATACAACACTCATTAATATCTTTCTCATTACTTATCCTTGAAATTAATTTCAGTATTTTAGTATTAATATCTTTATAAAAGATAAATATCATCACCTTCTTTAATACTTCCCGACACTAGAACCTTTGCAAAGACACCTCTGTCATCTTTAAGTAGTTTGGGTAGTTTGGCATCTATCTTTGTAAAACTTTTACAGAGTGTGCAATGTTGACTTATCTCTAAAGTAACATTAGCTATTTTAAGTTTAGCTCCTGTTTGTAAATGGTATGGATTGTAGTCTATAAGTAGATTTTCGCCTAAGGCACCATAGGGTACATCAATACCATGGTTTTTTGCAAGCACATAGCTGTCTAAAGAAGCGATAAGAACCGATCTCTCACTATCTTTGTTGTAATGCTTGTCTTTTACTATACCTTTTTTATCCAGACCTAACTCTGATGCAGGAGCAGCTCCATTGGCAGTAGAATAAAATAGTGAAGAAACATTGCCGACTTTAGTCATTATACCTACTTTTACTCTATATCATTGTAGGCTTTACTGCTAACCATCTTCAGTGTTTCAAGGAATTTGTTTTCATCCCTGTAGCCTACTTCATCATATACAAGTTCTCCATTTTGATCAAAAAACAGACAACTTGGATACATGGGGTAGCCAATTTCTTTTGCAAACTTAAGCTTGCTGACTTTAAAGCCGTCAAAAGAGACAAGCCCTTTATCTCTAACATTTATATCTACAAAGATAAAATCTTTTTTTATGGTTTCAATGACCTTATCATCATCAAAAGTCCACTCTTGCATTTTAAGACAGTAATTACATCCTGTAATGTGCAAAAAAACCAAAATATGTTTATTGGTTTTTTTTGCTTCAACTACGAGTTGATCAAGATTGACGTCATTAGCAAAAGTCATGCTAACAACAGTCAAGAGCATGAGAATAAGTCTTTTAATATACACTTATTTTACGCTGCCTCTGTTTCTTCTTTATCTTCTTCGTCGTCTTCCTCATCAGCACTTTTTTCAGCACTATAATCGATCAGGTCATCTTCATCATACATTTCCAGTTCTTCATAAGATCTAAAGACATTTCCCGGGCTAAGAACATAGTACAGATCTTTATCTCTAAACTCATCCAGAGTAACTTCTTTTGTAATGAAATCTGCAATAACGCCATCTTCCATTTTTTCAAGAACTCTGTCTTTAAGCAATGCAAAGTATTGCACGGCCTCATCTGCAGCTGTCTTATCTGTGATGAATCCATGTCCTGGAACCAGATAATTCCAATCTCTGGATTTGATTGCATTCAATGCATTGATCTGACCAATAACAATACCATCTCTGTTTGAAGTTACCCTACCGTTCATAACGACATCAGCAACTAAAACAACTTTATCATCTGGCAAATAGAGGAACCAGTCTTCTTCAGAGTGTGCATACCCGACTTTGACATATTCCATATTAACACCTGAAATAGTGAACTTCGTTGTCTCTTCAAATGATTCATCCACCTTCACAAGTACTGTTTTTCTACCAGCATTCTGATAGAGTGCTTTGATCATTCTTGTTTGCATACCAGGGTAGTCTTTTCCATCTATATGTCTTGGACCATAATAGTTTTCGTTAATAGATGCCGGACCAATTATTTTAGCACCTTGTACTTCTTTGTAATAACTGTTGCCCAACCAGTGGTCATCATGTTCATGACTGATGATAACTGTTTTCACTGGCATGTCTGCAATTTTTTTCATTTCTGCATACGCTTGTTCTGCAAACTTGTATGAAGGTCCTGTATCCCATGTTATCCACTCAGTATCACCTTTGATATAACAAGAATTTGACATATCTCCGGCATTCTCTTTTGTTGGCATTTCCATGGCACCAAAGTAGCACCATACTCTTTCGCTAACTTGTACCGGTTTTAAGTTATAATCCCAATCAACGCCACCACCATCACGAGACGGTACCCACTCATTAAGAATAAAGTTTCCATCAACATCAAGCTTATGCTTTTCTGCTGGTGTTGTTGTTTTATTGAAAATAAATGGCATGGACACAACAAATGCCACTACCAATAAAATACTTAATATACTTTTCATAAAGTATCCTTATTTAATTTTTTTCTTATCCGTCACTGTTTTACCATGATTATCAGTAAGTGTAAATGACAACTCATCACCTTTTTTAGCACCAGTGAATGAGAATTTAATCAGTGGGTTTTCTGCCATGAATCCACTTGTAGTTGCTTCAAAAACAACTTTATCACCTACTTTTCCAACTATATATGTGATAAATGCGGCTTCAATTTTCTTTTTCTCTGCTTCTTCTTTATCCGCCATGAGACTTTTAAACATTGCTTTTACTTTAACAACGCCATCTTTTTCTTTTGCTTTAATTTTCATTTTACCCATTTTGTATCCTTTTTTATTTTTTGTTTATATATTTTTTCTTATGTCCTGTGCTGGGAGTAAATCAACCTCCACAACCACCAATAGATACATCTATCTCTTTTGCAAGTGTATATAATGTTCCGTCTTTAGCTTTAGCTACGATCGTAACTACAGCTGTTTGTCTCATTTTGATTCTAAATGAATAATCTACTTTTTGACCTTCTGGCACTGAAAATACTATAGTAGCAGCTCTTGGGTTTGCATCTTGAAAAAGTGCAATTGTTTCAATATCTAGATCTGTAGAAAGTGTAATAGGAATTGATCCACCATTTTCAGCTAGCTTTGGAGCTACGAATTTGATCTTGTCTGTAGTCTTTAATTCACCATCTCCAAACATTGCCTTAATAGCATCAGCAGATTTTTCCGCTTTCCAAGCATCTGGCTTCGCCTCTCTAAAGTCTACCGCATTTAGATTTGTCATTGGTGCAAGGACTGCAGCTGCTGCTACAAGTCCCAGGTTTAAAAATTTTCTTCTTTCCATTATGTTTCCTTTAATTTAAATTTGGTTTGCAAGAGAAGTTACCTTCTTCTTGCAATAGTTTATTGCCTAATTGTGAAGTAAATGTGTATTACACTTATTTACTTGCACCGACCATATAGTCAACAATCTCTTTGATGTCCGCATCACTCAGATCCGTGTTACCACCTTTTGGAGGCATACCACCTGTACCTTTGATAGCATTCACAAGCACTTTATCCATACCTTTTTCCATTACAGATTTCCACGCATTGGCATCACCAACAGCTGGAGCACCCATCTTGTCCGTTGCATGACAAAGCTTACAAGAAGCATCATACATCTTCTCAGCTTTAGATACGCTTCCTCCCTCTTTTTCAGGTGGCAGGTCTTTTGCATAAGCGTATGGAGGCACAACATCTTTCATCTCGTAACCTATTTTCAT
>JAGGRU010000037.1 GCA_021159425.1 Sulfurovum sp. | reverse complement strand
CCACCTTCTGCATTTACTTTGTCTATAAATGCAAGAAGATTAGTTGCTGCTGTCTGGTAACGCTTAGCTGTTTCAGAATCCGGTTGGAAATATGTTACCGGCTTACCGGTATCTCCACCAATTCTGATCGCAGGTTCTATAGGAATACGGGCAATAAGCTCTGTATCATACTCAAGAGCTACAGGAGCTGTTGTACCCATACCGAAGATATCCGATTCTGCATCACACTCAGGACAGATAAATCCTGACATGTTCTCAATGATACCCGCAGTTGGAATGTGTAACTTCTGGAACATATCTAAAGAACGTCTAGAGTCATCAAGAGAAACTTCTTGAGGAGTTGTTACTGTAATACCTGCTGTTACCGGTACAGATTGTGCAAGCGTTAACTGTGCATCACCTGTTCCCGGTGGCATATCGATCACCAATACATCCAGTTCAGACCAAAGAATATCTCTCAAGAATTGCTCGATCGCTTTCATGATCATTGCACCTCTCCAAATGAGAGACTGTCCCGGTTCCATCAAAGAACCCATAGACATAACCTCAACACCATATGCTTTCAAAGGTTGAACTTTATTACCCTGAATTTCAGGTTTTTGGTCTGCTACACCCATCATTCGAGGAATGTTCGGTCCATAGATATCTGCATCAAGAAGACCTACTTTTTTACCCTGCATCGCCATAGCTACTGCAAGATTCACTGCTGTGGTTGACTTACCAACCCCGCCTTTACCCGAAGATACCATTACAAAGCTCTTCACTTGTGGAGCAATGTTCTTACCAGATACAGAGTTTGACATCTGCTTAGGTGCCTGTGGTGCTTTAATATTGATATTAATATCTTTAAAACCAAGTTTTTGAAGCTCTTTTGTCGCTTCATCTCTAAGCTGTGCTTTCACTTCATCTGCCGATGATGTAATGTCAATAGTCAATCCTACTGTTGTAGCATTTACAAGTACATCTTTAACAAATCCAAAAGTTACAATATCTTTCGTAAATCCGGGATAAGTAACATTTTTTAATGCTTCTAATACATTTTCTTGTGTCATATATTTATTCCTAACGTTTAATTTAGTCTGTATTGAGTTATACCAGCGAAATCTTAAATTAGATTGAAAAAACAGTGATTTTCTATTAATTAAGACCTAAATTATCCTATTTAGATCAAAAAGCTAATATTTTATTTAAAATAAAAGAGAGAATAGTAGCATAATATAAGCTTAGCAGTTGTATAATCCGTTACAATTTGAAACACATAGGAATTTATTTGTCAAGTACGACCCTTATACTTTTAGGAGCCGGCAACTCTTCAAGATTCAAAACTACTGTTAAAAAACAATGGCTCTATAGTGGAGATTCTCCACTATGGCTGCATGTTGCAGAACATTTCGAAAACTCTGCTGACTTCAAAGAGATCATTATCGTCTCTTCCACAGATGAAATACATCTTATGAAAAATTTTGCATCCTACACTTATGTAGAAGGTGGAGCAAGTAGGCAAGCTTCTCTCTTTAACGCTCTCAAGCACGTTGATTCAGACTATGTCATGGTAAGTGATATCGCAAGATGTTGTGTCCCGTCAGATATGATAAAACGTATTTTAGACGCAAAAGAAGAAGCTTCCTGTATTGTTCCCGTATTGCCTGTTACCGATACACTCTATATGGACAACACGCCCCTTGACAGGGAGAAGGTAAAGATCATCCAGACACCTCAGTTAAGTGTTACTACTCTTCTCAAACAAGCATTAGAAACTGAAACTATTTTTACAGATGACAGTTCTGCTATTGCTTCACTGGGTGAAATAGTACATTTTGTAGAAGGTTCCCCACTGGCACACAAACTTACCACCTTAAGTGACTTGCAAAAAGTGCCATGCATTAAAGCACCGTCTGCAAGAACACTGATCGGTTTTGGCATAGATATTCATGCTTTTGAAAAAAACAAAGAGATGCGTCTCTGTGGTGTAAAGATCGATGTGGATTATGGATTCAAAGCACACAGTGACGGTGATGTTGCAATCCATGCTTTAATAGATGCCCTGTTGGGTGCTGCCGGTATGGGTGATATTGGAGAGTTGTACCCTGATACTGAAGATTCTTATGCGGGAGCAGATTCTAAAGAACTACTAAAAGACACCGTAAGAAGAATTAAATCTTTTGGATACACCATAGGCAATATTGACCTTACGATCATGGCAGAAGCACCAAAACTCCTGCCTTACAAAGCAGAAATGAAAACTACACTGGCTTCAATACTGGATATTAAAGCAAATTTTGTCAACATCAAAGCAACTACAGCAGAAAAGCTTGGTTTTGTCGGACGTAAAGAGGGCGTGACTGTACATGCAGTAGCAAACCTCACCTACTTTAACTGGAAAAACTTATGAATGGAAAACAGATATGAAAATCATCATTGTAGAAAATGAAATGTATTTAGCACAGAGCATCGCCTCTAAATTAAGTGAAAACGGATTTGAAACAGAGATCTTCAGCTCTACCAAAGAAGCAATAAAAAGTAACGGGGATGTTTATCTTCTCTCAACAAACTTGCCGGGACAAAATACTTCCCCGCTGATCACACAATTTAAAGATAAGATCATCATTTTAATGGTGAGTTATATCAATAACGATACCGTGGGTGAACCTCTGAAACTAGGGGCCAAAGACTATATAGTCAAACCATTCATGATCGAAGAACTACTACGTAAAATCGAGCATTATCAAGAGTATCAAAACCTTAAAAAACATACGCTTCTCTATCAGGAGTACATGGATAACCTACTCCAGGAGATAGAGACAGATTTTGATACAGATAAGTTATCGATCCCTGTTGTGATACAAACAAACTACCAGAGACTGATAGACAAACTTGTCTTTAAATATGCGCAAGATAAGAATAAACTTCTCACATTCATCCCTCTTGGTAATAAAGACTGGAAAGAGAAACTGGCAAAGTGTAATGCTACTTCACTTCTCTATGTTACAGAGATACATACACTTAAAAAGACAGATAAAGAGTTTCTTTTATCTGAGCTGAAAAATCACAAATTCATCCTCTGCAGCACCTCTGAACTTGAAACAGATTTTGAGACGATCACTCTCAATACAGACTCTAAGCTCTATGACCAAAATGAAATACTCACCATTGATGATTACGTGAAATTCATCGTTAACAGTTTTCAATATAAGTTTCCGGATACCGAGTTATCAAAGAAACTAGGGATATCAAGAAAAAGTTTATGGGAAAAAAGGAAAAAGTATGGTTTATTTAAAAAGAAGTAAAAATGCAAAATAAAAAATCACTTTATATTGATACAGAAGCCCTCTCCACTTTGGCATTGGTTCAGGCAGGCCTTCTTTCTCCTCTTCATAAACTGATGAAAAAAGAAGAGGCAGAAGAAGTAGATGTCACTAAGTTTTATAAAGGTGTGCCTTTCCCTTTTGCTTTTATCCTTGCTCCAAAAGGAAAGAGAAATTCTAAAGTACTCCAAAGTCTCAAACACGGTGAAGTGATCGACCTCATCAATGAAGGTAAGAAAGTAGGTGAGATCACTGTAGATGAGACTTTTGCAATTGATCCTCTCCAACGCCTTCAAAATATTTATGGTACTTCTGATCTTTCTCATCCCGGTGTTAAAAATACGACAGCACGCTTGGGAGAGATAGCAGTGTCCGGAGAATACTCTGTATCCTATCCTCTTATAGAAGACAATATCAAACGTATTAAGAACATGATCACTAAAACCGGTGCAAAATTTGTCTCTTCTATCATGCTGGCAGCAAATCCATTCAATCGTGCACATGAAAGAATGATCCGTCAAGCCATTAGTGATTCAGACCTGTTGATCATCTTTCTGCGTAAACCATTTACCTCGGAAGGCTTACGCTATGACATACGACATAATGCACTAATAACCTTTGCAGATAACTTTTTACCACGCAACAAAGTGCTCATCATCCCTTTTGAAAACTCTTATATTTTTGCCGGCTATAACGAGCTTATCCTGGATGCTATTTTGGCAAAAAATTATGGATGTGATCAACTTGTCGTTGGTAAGAATCATGGTGGGTTAGGGCTTTATTATGATAAAAACAGACTCAGTTCTATTTTTGACCATTGCAGAAATATTGAGATCGATATTAAAACAGTGGATGAGTATGTTTACTGTGATATGTGTAAAACACTTGTAAGTACACAAACCTGTCCTCATGGACAGCATCATCATGTACATTACCACTCAGAAGCCATCATGAAACTCATACAGTCCGGGCTTATTCCTCCTCCTATTCTGGTAAGAAAAGAAGTTTCAGCCAATATCCTGGCAGCACTTTTCCCGGAAAGATTTGAAAACCTGCAAGAGATGCACTATTCTCTTATGCCCGGATCAGGACTGCTTGAGCAGCAAAGTGAAGAGCAGTTCTATTTAAAGCTGATTGAGCTTTATCAAACCACATCATTAACCTAAGGATATCCATGACGTTACAAAAACTTTTTTTAACATTCGGGGGTGCAGGACTCAGTCCTAAAGCTCCAGGTACAGTAGGTACATTAGCCTCTTTGCCTGTGGGCGTGGCAATACTCTACTTTTTTGAGATGCAGACACTTTTTCTACTGACCCTCGCCATCACTGTCATAGGTATATTTGAGATAAACAAATATGAAAAACTTACAGGGCTACATGACCAGCAAGAGATCGTAATAGATGAAGTAGCAGGTATGTGGCTTGCTTTAATAATTGCCATTTCAACTGCTGTGACCATGACATATCCTTACGCAGAAGTGCTTGCCATAGTACTTAGCTTCGCAGCCTTCCGTCTCTTTAATATCTGGAAACCATCTACCATAGGTTGGATAGACAGAGAGATCAAGGGTGGTCTGGGTGTCATGATGGATGATGTGCTTGCAGGAATTGCCGGTGGATTTTTAACAGTAATACTTCTTATGGGGATTGGAAAAATATTTTAAAAATGGTAGGTTTGGCCCTGCCAAACGTCAAGTCTCAATGTGGGTGTATGGCAATTTAGACTGTGATTATAGTTTGGATTTCCTCAAAACGTTTGGCTTGGCCAAACCTACATTAAATTAAATATTTTAAAACGTCCCTGATCAACACTTCATACTCAGCTAACTCTTCTGCTTCTATCTCTTTGCCTGAACGAAACTTTTTATGGTACTTCTCTAAAGATTTTCTCAAGTCATCATTGAGCCACTTCTCTTTAAATATACTGTCCATATGAAACTCTGCAACACCGCGTACAGCATGTGAACGCTTTGCTACCTGAGTCGTATGATAAACAGTACGTCCCAGTAAAATATAAGGAAAGTTCCTGTTTTCCATTGGTCCCATTTCAAGATAACGTTTACCCAGTGTTTGTCCTAAGACTTTTACTTCTGAAAGTTCATTAAAAGCAAAGAATGCG
Source organism: Sulfurovum sp. (assembly GCA_021159425.1). Classification (GTDB taxonomy): domain Bacteria; phylum Campylobacterota; class Campylobacteria; order Campylobacterales; family Sulfurovaceae; genus Sulfurovum. The sequence goes on along the minus strand of JAGGRU010000037.1, from coordinate 4,872 downwards.
CCTACCCCGCCAATGACTGCACCAAGCCCTGTACCTAAAAGCAAAGTTGCCCCTCCAAAGAGCAGATCCACTCCTGCTCCTGTGGCAGCTCCACTTGCAGCAGCAGTAACAAGTAACTCTTTCCGGGTAAGCCCAAAAACAGAAGCTGTCTCTTCTGAAAAAAGATCCATCCCCTCAAGAGGAAAAGATTGCTGCTCTTTTTGAAGATGATCATGATTCCAGATAGACTCTATACTTTTCTGTGTTGATCTTTCTAATGCTCTCAATCTCTCTTTATATTTCTCTTCTATTCTGTTCTTCTCATCCTTTGTTGCATCTTCACCATAAAACGTCAACTTTTCAACCAGAGAAACAGACTTGTATATGACTTTTGAGATCACTGCCGCGCTTCTATCCAGCATCTGCTCATGGTACTTTTCAAAAAGTCGGATGGAAGCTTTTACTGAAGCTGTCCACTCCTCTTTAAGTTGTGCCACACTCTCCAAAATAGACAGATGCTGTTCAAGACTTGTATTCATTGGGTCAAAGGTTCTCACCATTTTGAAGTAATGTCCCAATGCCCTCTTCCACTCTTCACTGTAATCACTCTCATCTATATGGTTTATGAGTGCCATAGAAGGTTGACCTGTCCAACGAAGTATCTCCATTTCCGCTTCATACTCTTCACCATAAGGTTTAGAGCCATCCACAACATAAATGATGCCCGCACCATTCATGATGGGTTCAAGCAATTCAACTTCATCATTGAATTTTGGATCATCTTTATGTTCATTAATGAATAATTGTACCACTTCATGTTTTTTATCCGCAGATACATCATGCTGTTCTAACCACGCCAACACTCTTCTGGCACGCTGAAAACCGGGTGTATCAAAAAGTTCATATAAAATTTCTCCATCCACTTTTAAGGGGAAACTTCTCTTCTTTGTTGTGGTACCCGGTGTGTCTGATATTTGCACCGAATCATCCATGGCCAATGCTGAAACAATAGAACTTTTACCTTTGTTCGGATGCCCTACAACTGCAAATTTCGGATGCATCATACTTTTAACCATACTTTTGCACTTCCGAACATAGAGAGTTTTCTAGCCCATACATTCACTTCTTTTGCTTCTGTTTCATACTTATCTTCCAGAGTTCCAACAGGACAGACAAGCACTTTATCCACACGTTTTACCAAAGCTTCAAGATAGTCAATAAAATCCATCGTCGGTGGTTCCCAGGATTTCACATAAAGAAGTACTTCTCCCCGGGAGTGATAAATAATTTCCATATCTTCATCCAGCGTATTTCCACCCCCTACTTCAAAAAACTTTGGAGAGATGACTTTCATACTGTCTGCAATAACAGACAAATTCTCTTTGGCTATCGCCCAACCCTGTATAACATCATAAGAGGCATCCAAAGCATTGATCATTTGATCATAAGCCGTATGTCTCTGAATAAATTGTTGTTCATTCTCATTTGCATATGTCGAAATGATAGGTTCATTCATGTCACGGAGTAATCTCTCTGCACCATCAAGTGATAAACAAGATCTCTGAATTGCTTTTTTGAACCCAAATTCTGACAATACATACATAGTAAAACGTAATACGATCGCATAGAACAGGGTTGCAAATGCCAAAAATTTCCACCACTCACCCAGTTTAGATGCATTCTGTATCATCTCATCACTGAGTTTATCTCCAAGCCTAAAGTATTGACTCTGCTCTATCAGTTCGATTGATGGCAGAGCGGAGGGGTAAAGATCTCGCCATGGAAAGGCAAGTGTGTGTAAAAAATGATGAAATGCTTCAGGAGTGATACTTAGTGTAGTACTCCAGGCAAAAGCAATATCTTTAGTAGCCACCACACCTAAAAGAGCGAGTAAAAGTCCAAAAGAGAAAGCCAAAGCAATGATCTGTGAACGCTTTATGACTATCCAGTTTGCAAGAAGAGGATTGATCTTTACTTCTTTTAAATTATCTTCTATCTTATTGGGTAACAGACCTAAGATTTTCTCCATCCAAAAAGCAGGAGATATATGCACAAGCATACTCTGAGTCACGTTTGCACGAAACATGGAAAAAAGTGTTAAGGTCATCGTAAAAAGAGGTAAAAATACTACCATAGCGATAAAATAGATCACATTGACCGGCTCATGCCCATTATAACTGAGCAGTCCCACTCCGGAAAGAAAACCAAATAGTAAAGCAATCACAGAAATAAGCAATGTCATACTGTAAAGTGTTGAAGAAAAAGTTTCACTGAGTGCTGGTTTTTTCAACTTTGTTTTATTTTCATACACCCATGCTGAAAGTTGTTCAAGAGGTTTATTTTTAGTGACTACATTGACCAAACCAAAAGCACGTCTCTCCTCCCGAGAAGAGGTATCTGTTCCCAAGAGTTCAAAAAGATCCAGATAGGATTTTAAATTCATATTTTATTTATTTTCCGGACAACCATAAATAAGACATCTTAAACTTTCTCTATATTCTTTATCATCATAAGAATCAACACGTGCAACACCCTCTTTAACTGCTGTTCTGGCAACTGCAGAGGCAACCCATATAAGTACTTCTTTGTTAAATGGCAAGGGGATAATATGTTCTTTCCCATACGCAATATTATCATTATGATACGCTGCTTTTACATAATAAGGTACTGGCTCTTTCGCCAAAGCTGCCAATGCTTCTGCCGCTGCCATTTTCATACCTTCTGTAATTTTTTTAGCTCTCACGTCCAATGCCCCTCTAAAGATAAAAGGAAAACCCAACACATTGTTTATTTGATTTGGAAAATCAGAACGTCCTGTTCCCATAATTACATCATCTCTTACCTCTTTTACTTCTGTAGGCAAGATCTCTGGTACAGGATTTGCCAAGGCAAAGATAATAGGTTCCGGTGCCATTTTAGCCACCATCTCTTTCGTTAAAGCACCAGCTCTACTCAGTCCAAGGAACATATCTGCTCCCTCTATAACCTCAGACAGAGTTTTCGCTTCCGTTTCCACTGCAAATTCTGCTTTGTATTTGTTCAAGTCATCTCTGCTTGTTGAGATCACACCTTTTGAATCACACATAATGATATTTTTAACACCCAGTGTCTTATACATCTTGGCACATGATATCCCGGCTGCACCCGCACCATTGACAATAATTTTAATTTCATCCACTTTTTTACCGGTAAGATCAAGAACATTCATTAAACCTGCTGTAGTGATGATCGCTGTTCCATGCTGATCATCATGAAATACAGGAATATCCAATTCTTCTTTAAGTATACGTTCTATTTCAAAACATTGTGGTGCTTTAATGTCTTCAAGATTTATCCCGCCAAATGTCGGAGCGATAGCTTTACACGTTGCGACAATCTCTTCAACAGAGTGCACATCCAGTTCTATATCAAAAGCATCTACATGAGCGAACTTTTTAAACAGTACTGCTTTACCTTCCATAACAGGCTTGGAAGCCAATGCACCAATGTCTCCGAGTCCAAGTACTGCTGTACCATCTGAAACAACAGCAACAAGATTGGCACGATTGGTGTATTCAAAAGAGAGGTTTTCATCTCTTGCTATTTCAAGACAGGGAATAGCAACTCCGGGAGTATAAGCAAGGGAGAGTTCATGCTGAGTAGAACAGGGTTTAGTAACATCTATACCTATCTTCCCCTTTTTATGATATTTTAGTACTTCTTCTTTAGTGATTTCTGACATAGTTAACCTTATAATTTTAATTTGTTATTATACTAAAAGTAATGTTAACTGGCGGTCATGCATGAAGCATTATCTATTTTTTTAGCTCATTCTTTGTATCATATATAAAACAATATAACTATTAGATAATTGGGGAATAATTTGAGCTTTACATCTACTGCATCATTCATCTGGTCGGTTGCCGATCTTCTTAGGGGTGACTACAAACAATCTGACTATGGTAAGGTGATCTTGCCTTTTACTCTTCTTCGTCGTCTTGAGTGTGTGCTGGAGCATACTCGTGATGCAGTGCTGGCTGAGTATGAGGCTCGTAAAGATCTGGGTATCCCTTTAGAGGTATTTCTTACTAAAAAGTCTAAGCATAGTTTCTACAATAGTTCAAAATTTTCACTGGGAACACTGCTGGCAGACCCAAGTAATCTCAGAGATAACCTTGAAGCATATATTGCAGACTTCAGTGAGAATGCCCGTGAGATCTTTGAGCGTTACAAGTTTGATGACCAGTTGGCGTATCTGGATGAGTCGGACTTGCTTTATAAGATCGTAGAGAAGTTCGCCAATGTTGACTTGCACCCTGACAGCATCTCTAATCACCAAATGGGACTGGTGTTTGAAGAGCTTATACGTAAATTTGCAGAGGCTTCTAATGAAACAGCGGGGGAACACTTTACCCCTCGTGACATAGTACGTCTGACTACTGCTCTTCTCTTTATGGGTGATGATGATGTATTGACAAAAGCTGGTGTGGTACGAAGTCTTTATGATCCTACTGCTGGTACGGGTGGGTTCCTCTCATCTGGTAGTGAGTATGTGCATGAGATGAACAAAGGTGCAAAGCTTGTTACTTTCGGGCAGGAGTTAAACCCTGAGTCTTACGCTATATGTAAAGCTGATATGCTCATCAAAGGTCAGGACGTATCTAACATCAAATACGGTAACACTCTCAGCGATGACCAACTCTACGACAAGAAGTTCGACTATATGCTCTCCAATCCTCCTTTTGGTGTAGAGTGGAAGAAGGTTCAAAAAGAAGTAGTCGATGAACATAAACTCAAAGGTTTCGATGGACGATTCGGTCCTGGGCTACCTCGTGTCTCTGACGGGTCACTCCTCTTTTTGCTGCACCTGATCTCTAAAATGCGTCCTGTAGGTGAAGGTGGCAGCCGTATAGG
>JAGGRU010000356.1 GCA_021159425.1 Sulfurovum sp. | reverse complement strand
ACATCAAAGAGCTTATAGACTCTTTTGATCATGCTATTACACTTTGGTCTAAAGATAATAAAGCGTATACTGATGCTATGAAACAACATAGTAATAGATGGATAGAACTACCTGTATCTCCCTCTGCAGAACAGTTTTCCCGTGTGATATATCTTATGGTAGAACGCGTATTGTCTTGTACAGATATGCAAAACGGAGAGAGAGAAGTTAAACTTCACAGCATTATTGTCCACGAGACAGAAACAGGTTATGCTCAGGGCTTTAAAGAAGATGCTCACAGCGAAGAGATGGGTAAGATAGCATTGGAAGATATTCTGTTTTCAGAACAAGTACAAAGTGAATGGAGTGATAGTGCTTTATGGTCTAAATTACTCAATAATGATTTAATTAAAAATCCTAAAAAAGTTTAGTATACTTAGATAACAATATAAAAGGATAACTATGAAAAAGATAACCTTACTCTTATTTCTAGTGGCAGCGGCATTATTTACCGCCTGTGGCGAAGATTCAAAAAAGGAAGCAGCAGAGGCTACAGCTAAAACAGTAGAAAACGCATCAATTGCAGATGAAGAAGAAGCAATAAAGAAAGCAGCAGAAATAACACAAAAAGTAGCTAAAGAGAAAGCAGAAGAGATGGCAGAAGTGGCAAAATCAGCAGTAGATGATGCTTCAGATGCAGTAAAAGATACCCTTGAAGATGCAAAAGCAGCGATCCATGATGCAAGTGCTCCAGACAAAGATTAAAGGGGATCTCTAAAGTGTATTTATTGTAAAAAAGTCCTCTTTTTTACAGCTATTTAACTCCCATAGTATTGGAATCATTTTTACTTTCGTCCCCTTTGGCAGTAAGCCAACATCAGGTGCAGTAATGATCATCGCATCTGCTTCCTGCATAGGTGAGACCATACCGGGTAACTGTTGCTCAATAGGCATAAATGTTCTGCCATCAAAGTTTCCCAGTAGGACGGTATATTTACCTTTTCTCAGTGTAAAGTCCTCTCTCATCTCTGTCTTTATTGTTGCATGATAATAAGCAGAGCTACCAGACATCTTATGAATTACTGTACGGATAAAAATCTCATAATTTACCATCGAAGCTAAAGGGTTGCCCGGTAGATTGATAATAACTGTTTCTCCTATCTTTCCAAAAGCAGTAGGTTTTCCCGGTTTGATATCTACTTTATCAAAATAGAGTTTCATACCTAAGTTGGTAAAAGCCTCTTTGGTAAAGTCTTTATCTCCCATACTTACTCCGCCGGAGGTGATAATAATATCTGCATCCAGCGTCGATCTGATAGACGTTTCCAAAGCTTCTATCGTGTCACCGCTGCTTGGAACATAACGTACTTCACATCCAAGTTCTTTGGCACGGGCAAGGAACATAGGTGTGTTAGAGTTATAGAGTTGATATGCTTCTATTTTTTCAAAGTGTGGGCGCAATTCATCGCCTGTACCAAAAACTGCAACCTTTATCTTACGATATACTGTGAGATGTGTTATCCCCTGACTAGCCAGTAAAGCAATGCCATAGGCAGTAACAGACTCACCTTTCTTTAGATAAACTGTTCCACTTTTTACATCTTCTCCTGCCCGTCTGATGTGGACATTTTTCTCTATGTCAGAAGGAAGAGTAACCTGATCTCCTTCTACACTTACATTCTCTATAGGGATGATCGCTTCACACCCTTCAGGAAGAGGTGCACCGGTCATGATCTTAATGGCTTTTTGGGAGACAAGTGTCATTTGAGGATCGTCGCCGGCATAGATGACTTCATTGCAGGTTACAGTGTAGCCTGCATCTATGCATTTTACTGCATAGCCATCCATAGCAGAATTATCAAATCTGGGTAAGTCAAAGGTAGCAACAGAATCTTCAGCAATCACACGAGCTACAGACAGTTCAAGAGGAATAATTTCTGTTGTAAGAGGAGTTACATTGTCATAAATAATATCCAATGCTTCAGTGATTGAAACAGCCATATTCAGCCTTTTAAAATAAATTATTTTGATTATAACTAAATAGGGTATAATCCACTTTTAAATAATAAATACAATAGGAATTTTTATGCTAGAACAGATGTTAGCAACACACAGTATACTGGTTAAGATATTTTTGGGTTTTTTAGTGGCAGGATTATTCATCCCTATGATGACAGCAAAAAAGCCTTTAGGTTTTAGAAAAGCAAGCTTTATCTATACCATGATCTTCCAGGCAATCGCAACTATGATAGCTTTTAGCGGACTTGTTGCAATGATGACGGGTGAAATGTCTCTCTCTATAGCTATTATCATTATGATCGTACTCTTTGCAGTGATGATGTACCTTGAGATCAAGAAGTATAAATTGATCAAAATAGCTAAAATCGAAAACCCGGAAACTCATAAATTGCTTAAAGGCGGTTTCCTTAAAATATCTGCTGTTCAGATCTTATTGGTGACAGTGATGGTTGTACTGATGGTACTTAAAGTAAAAGGTATCGTAGCCATCTAAAGAATGTTATATCTGTATCACAAGGAAGCCAGCCAGCCACAACTGACCCTTACAGGAGATGAACATCGTTACATCTTTAAAGTACGCAGACACAAGACAGATGATGTTTTGTATTTACGTAATTTGGAAGATGGTCTATTATATGAATACAGAGTATCAACTATAGATAAGCGCTCTGTCATACTTGAACTGCAAGAGAGTAAAATCCTTGAGATAAAAGCACAAAAATCACTACACATCGGCTGGTGTATCATTGACCCCAAAAACATAGAAAAAGTACTTCCCTCACTCAATGAAATGGGTGTAGAAAAGATCACTTTTATTTACTGTAAACGTGCACAGAAAAGTTTTAAAATAGATTTTAAACGTTTAGAAAAAATACTTCTCAACTCTTCCCAGCAATCAGGAAGATCTCAAATAATGAAACTTGAAATGGCAGATAATTTAGAAACTTTTTTAAAAAAATACCCACAAAGTAAAATGCTCAACTTCTCCGAAAGTAACTTTGTTTCAAACACAGATTTCAATACAATTGTCATAGGCTGTGAAGGTGGTTTTCATGAAGAGGAAGTCGCTCTTTTTAAAGCTGAAAATATTGTTGGTTTTGATACCCCTTTAGTGTTAAAGAGTGAATCTGCGGCTTGTGCTGTGGCTTCTAAGGTACTTCTCTAAAACCTTATAAAGTATACCTATAGAGGAAGTTTATTATTTTAATTTCCGTGCGACAAGTTCATTTACTACTTTTGGGTTTGCTTTGCCCCCTGTGGCTTTTAGTACTTGTCCGACAAAGAAGCCTAAAAGCTTAGTGTTTCCTGCTTTAAACTTAGCGACGTTGTCTGGATTTTTTGCAATGATTTCATCAATGATAGGTGATATTTTAGAAGGATCACTTATCTGCACAAGTCCTTTATCTTCCACTATTTGTGTAGGATTTTTTCCTGTTTGAGTCATCTCTTCAAATACTTGTTTGGCAATTTTACTTGAAATAGTTTTATCATCAACCATTTTAATAAGCTCAGCTATTTGTTTGGCAGAAAATTTTAGCTCATTTACTTGTTTCTCTTTCAACTCTCTAGCTACATCATTGGACACAATGTTAGCTAAAGCTACAGGACTGTTAAACACAGCTAGCGCTTCTTCATAAAAAGAAGAGAGTTTTTCATCACGTGCTAACGTATTCGCAACTTCACTGTTTAGTCCAAGTTCAGAAGTGTACTTATCAAATAGTGCCTGCTGAGCTTCACTCATAGCTACGACTTCCCCATCTATTTGTTCTTTTTTAGCTTGAGTCTGAGATACACTTTGCGTTACTTTTTTCTTTTTCCCCCAAGAGTCTTTAAGCCCTACAATTTTATTGAACACAGGGTGTTCATCACTGTAGTCAATAGGGTCAGCGTAAAAATACCCTTGTCTTTCAAACTGGAATCTCTCATCAGGTTTATCTCTTATCACAGCAGGCTCAATAAGAGCATTTTTAATCACTTTAAGCGAGTCAGGGTTTATATCTTCTAAGCCTTCGGGGGCTTCTTCTTTGAACAGTCTGTCATAAAGCCTTACTTCAACTTTTTTAGCCTCGTTTGCATCTACCCATTGGATAGCACTTTTGACTTTGATACCACTCGTATCATTTGAGCCACTTTTAGAATCAGGGTGATACTCTGCTTTTATCTCTACAATCTTGCCATTGGCATCTTTAATCACTTCCTTACAAGTGATAATATAAGCATGTCTAAGTCTCACTGGTTGCTCTGGTGTAAGCCGAAAGTAACCCTTTGGAGGGTGTTCCATAAAGTCATCACGCTCAATATAAATTTCCTTAGAGAAAGGTAACTTTCGTGAACCCTCTTTTGGTATATCATGCGGGTAATATGAAGCTTCAATCTCTTCAGACCCTTCATAATTTACAATGGTGACTTTTAGTGGGTCAAGCACACATAGCACACGTGGGACTTTTGTATTTAAATCATCTCTTATAGAAAATTCAAGCTGTGCAACATCCACCATTGAGTTTGCTTTTGCTATACCTATACCATCACAGAAGTTCAAGATAGATTCTGGTGTATAACCTCTTCTCTTATATCCAGCAATTGTTGGCAGACGAGGGTCATCCCAGCCACTAACTTGTCCACCTTCAACCAGTTCTAAAAGCTTTCTTTTACTCATAACTGTATAGTTTATGCCAAGTCTTGCAAATTCATGTTGGTAAGGTCTTGGCGATATTGACCCAAGCCCAAGAGTATCAAGTACCCAATTATAAATATCACGGTTGTTTTCAAACTCTAATGTACAAATAGAGTGAGAAACACCTTCAATATAGTCAGCCAGACAATGAGCAAAATCATACATTGGGTAAATAGACCAGGCATCTCCTGCTCTAAAATGGTGCGCATGTCTGATACGATATAAAAGAGGATCTCTCATTTTCATATTGGCGGCAGACATATCAATCTTAGCTCTAAGGACGTGTTCACCATCTTTAAATTCACCCTTTTTCATTCTTTCAAAAAGGTCTAGATTTTCTTCTACACTACGATCAGCGTATTTACTGCGTTTTCCTGCCTCTGTAACAGTCCCACGAAGTTCACGCATCTCTTCTTCATTGGTACTATCCACATAGGCCTTACCCATCTTAATGAGCTGGATAGCGTAATCGTATATCTTAGGGAAATAATCAGAAGTAAAATGTACATTATTATCAAAGTCAAATCCAAGCCACTCAACAGCATCTTTAAGAGCTTCAACGTATTTCGTGTCTTCTTTAGTGGGGTTGGTGTCATCCATTCTGAGGTTACAGTGACCATGATAATCACGTGCAATACCAAAATTTATAACGATAGACTTAGCGTGTCCAATGTGTGGGAATCCATTAGGCTCTGGAGGAAATCTTGTAACAACCTCTTTATACTTGCCTGATTTCAAATCCTCTTCAACTATTGTACGTAAAAAATCTTTGCTATTACTATTGCTTTTGCTCATTATAATTAACCCTTTTGATTTTGAAACTTTTATGTTGTATTTTATCTAATTAGAGCTTATCGTATCTTAGAGTAAGAGTTTACTTTTAGATGCACCTTTTCCTTGTTCTTATCCAGCCTCAGTGGAAATTAATACTATTTAAAGATGATACCGTATATAATACCAATATGATAAATATTGTAATAGACACAAATGTATTGCTCTCTGCTATATTTTCAGATAGAGGAGCTAGTTATAAACTATTATCTATCGTAGATAGTGAAAAATTTATAGTAAATATTTCTACTACTCTTTTGTATGAATATGAAGAGATATTAAAACTAAAATCTAAATTGGGCATATCATATGTAGATGCTATTTTAGATTATATTTGTCTAATTGGGAAGAAAAATAGTATCTTTTATCTTTGGAGACCCAAATTAAAAGATGTGGATGATGACTTTTTATTGGAACTTGCAGTCAAATCAAACTCTATTATAGTCACACTCAATGGTAAAGATTTTAAACCTGCTTCAGAGTTTGGTCTTAAAGTTATGACGCCTAAAGAATTTTTACAACATATAGGAGAAATATCATGAAAACAATGAGTTTAAGAATGCCCGACTATTTAAAAAATGCTGTCAATGATGTCTGTGCAAATGAAAAAATTTCACTCAACCAATTTATAATCAATGCTTTAAGTGAAAAAGTTTCTGCGTTACAAACATTAGACATCATAGAAAAAAGAGCCAAAAGAGCTTCAAAAGAATCATTTTTAGAAGCTTTAAGTAAAGTACCAAGTGTTGAACCTGATGAAAGAGATAGGTTATAAAATCACTTTTTGACTCGTATTTATAATTTAAATTTTAAGAAAGGTCCGGAAGCATTTTTAGCTGTTTTATAGTAGTTTAAATATTTTTAGATAAAATACCGTTCTTAATTGTCTCGCCAAAGAGCGTTGCAATGACACTTTTTCATTTGAAAAAGGAAGAGCCTATAGGCTAGAGCAGGTTAGTTACCTGTCACCAAAACAAACTAAAAGGTTAGAAAATGAGAAAAGAAATACACCCAGACTATACAGAATGTAAAGTAAAATGTGCTTGTGGAAACGAGTTTGAAATTAGAACAAATAAAACAGAGATGAGTATTGATATTTGTAATGAATGTCACCCATTCTTTACAGGTTCTGAGAAAATTCTTGATGCTGCCGGTAGAGTTGAGAAGTTTAAAAATAAATATAAACTTAGCTAAGCTGGAGGGGACACAGCTTTACTTTTCTTTGAAAAGTCAACCAATGTCCCCAAGTCCCTATGATTACTTTTATCCCCACTCCCATTGGAAACCCCCAAGACATTACTATTAGGGCTATGAAGCTTTTTGAAAAAGCAGAGCTATTTTTATGTGAAGATACACGTCAGACCAAAAGGCTTTTACGTTTGCTTGAAGAGCGGTTTGATATGGCGTATCCTGATGCAGATTTTGTCTCATTTAATGAGCATAACGGTAAAGCGCGTCTGGAAGAATATGCTACAAGTCTTAGTGAAAAAGAAGTGGTGTATGTAAGTGATGCCGGGATGCCTGTTATTTCAGACCCAGGGCAATTGCTTGTTGAATATTGTCAAAAACATGCACTAAAGTATGATGTCCTGCCAGGGGCTTCTGCGGTAACTACAGCGTACGCAGCCTCCGGTTTTGAAGAAGGTAAATTCCTTTTTTACGCCTTTTTACCACATAAGGGAAAAGAGAGATCTGCTGCACTTTCAGAAGCTATGAATAATGGCTACAACACAGTGCTTTATGAAGCGCCGCACAGATTGGAAAAACTCTTAAAAGAAATTTCTTTGCTTGATGAGAACAGAATACTTTTCTTGGCAAAAGAGATCTCCAAGAGATACCAGACATACTACAGAGGAACAGCTAAAGAACTGGATGAAAAGTTTAAAGAACTGACGATACGTGGTGAGTGGGTTGTTGTAATATCTGCGAAAAAAAGCACAGAAAAATCTTTGAGTTTTGCAGAAGTTCTCACGTTGGATCTCCCTCCAAAACCTAAAGCAAAATTGCTTGCACAGCTTAGTGATAAAAGTGTTAAAGAGTGGTATGAAAGTTTAATTAAAAATTAAAAATTAAAAATTAAAAATTTGCAAACGCAGATTTCAAGTAAAAATTGGATAAAATCACTCTTATGATTATATATGGAAAACAAGTGTGCTTGCACGCCTTAGAGCATCACGAAAACAAGATAAAAACAGTATATGTTGCACAAAAAGGTGCCAATAGTAAAGGTGCGCTTCCAAAAGCACTTTTTCATAAGTATCATGACAAGATCAAATTCTTAGAAGAGAAGTGGGCACAGTCTATGTCTAAGGGTGGTAATCACCAAGGGTTACTTATTGAAATGGAAGAGTATGAAGAAGCCTCTTTTTCACAAATAAAGCAAAATGATTTTATTGTTGTACTTGATGGATTGACAGATGTAGGAAATATTGGAGCAATTGTTCGTTCTGCCCATGCCTTAGGTGCAGATGCCATCATTGTCTCAGGAGTGAGACAACTCAATATGGCTGCTATTGCAAGAAGTTCTTCGGGTGCTCTATTAGATATGTCTTTGATGATAACGACAAACATTCTAGATAACTTTAATGAGCTTAAGCAACTTGGGTTTAGTATTTATGGTGCATCGATGGAAGGTGAAAATGTGCAAGCGATGACTTTTTCTCCTAAACGTGTACTTGTACTTGGTAGTGAGGGAAAAGGTTTGTCTGGAAAAGTATTTGGGAAGATAGACCATACGGTCTCCATAGAGATGAAACATGCATTTGATTCTTTAAATGTCTCTGCGGCAGCCGCAATTTTAATACACAGGATGGGTCATGCAGTTAAATGAGATACTTGAAGAGAACAGTGTACAATCGATCAGCCAGAAAACAAATATTTCTGAAACCAATTTAGAAGCCCTTGTAGCAGGTGATTTCGATAAATTAAAGAGAGTAAAGACTTTTGGTTTTATCTCTATTCTTGAACGGGAATTTAAAGCAGACTTATCTGCTTTAAGAGAACAAGCTTTAGAATATTATGAAAATAATAGTGAAAATGAGAGTGTAACGATAGGATTACCACTTCCTGAAGAGAAAAAGGGTATCTCAACTTGGTTTAAACTCTTCATTATAATATTGATTGCCTTTACGGTATGGTATTTTTTCACTCAATTTGATAAAACAATGTTAACTGATCTGCTGCCACCTTCGGAAATGTCAACAGTTTTAGACAATGAAATAAATGTGTCACAATAATTAAAATAGAATACAAAAGAGAAGAAGAGAGAAAGAATGTTTAATGAAATACAATTTGACAAAATAAACCGATTACCAAAATATCTTTTTGCAGAGATCAATGATCTGAAAATGAAATTGAGAAGAGAAGGGCAAGATATTATAGATTTTTCAATGGGAAATCCGGATGCTGCTACGCCTCAACCGATCATAGATAAATTATGTGAAACAGCTATGAAACCAAAAACACATGGATACTCTGCGAGTAAAGGAATTTACAAATTACGTTTGGCAATGAGTAATTGGTACAAACGCAAGTATAATGTTGATCTGGATCCAGATACAGAGATTGTTGCAACAATGGGAAGTAAAGAAGGATATGTTCATCTTGTTCAGGCTATCAGCAATCCTGGTGATGTTGCTATTGTTCCGGATCCAACTTATCCTATCCACTCACAGGCATTTATTTTGGCAGGTGCCAATGTTGAAAAGATGCAACTTATTTTTAATGAAGATACTTTTGAAGTGGATGAAGATAGATTTTTAGCAGATGTAGAAGAAGCCCTGGACAATTCTGTACCTCAGGCAAAATTTTTGGTAGTGAATTTTCCTCATAATCCAAGTACAGCGACTGTAACACCTCAGTTCTACGAAAGACTGGTAGCACTTGCAAAAGAGAAACGTTTTTATATTATTTCCGATATTGCGTATGCAGATATTACTTTTGATGGTTACAAAACACCTTCTATTATGGAAGTGGAAGGTGCTAAAGATGTAGCAGTAGAAGCATATACTCTTTCAAAATCTTACAATATGGCAGGCTGGAGAGTGGGTTTCATCGTAGGGAATAAAAAGCTTATAGGTGCGCTGCAAAGTATTAAATCGTGGCTTGACTATGGTATGTACACGCCTATTCAAGTGGCTGCTACAGTCGCATTGGATGAGCATGGGTACATACCTGAAGAGCAAATTATCCCCCGTTATAAAAAAAGACGTGATGTGATGATTGAATCGTTTGCTAATGCTGGGTGGAAATTGTCAAAACCAAATGCTTCTATGTTCATTTGGGGAAAAATTCCTGAAATAGCAAGAGACATGGGTTCTCTGGAATTTGCTAAACAACTTCTTTTGGAAGCAGGTGTTGCTGTAAGCCCCGGTATAGGATTTGGAAAATATGGTGATGAATATGTTCGTATAGCACTGATTGAGAATGAAAAACGTATCCGTCAGGCAGCGAAAAATATTAAAAAATTCTTGAAAAAACTTGAAGAGGAAAAGAAAAATGGTTAAGATCGGAATACTTGGTGTAGGTACTGTTGGTAGCTCTGTTGCAAAAATACTTGAAGAGAATGCAGACATTATTGAAGCCAGAGCGGGTAAAAAGATCGTAGTAAAGTCAGGGGTAGTCAAAGATCTTTCTAAAGACCGTGGGGTTTCAATAAGGTTAAGTGATAATCCTCTTGATGTAGTGAATGATCCTGAAATCGATATTGTAGTAGAGTTGATGGGTGGGGTAGAAGAACCTTATGCACTTGTTAGGCAAGCATTGGAAAATGGTAAAGCGGTTGTGACTGCAAACAAAGCATTGCTCGCGTATCACCGTTATGAACTGCAAGAGATAGCAGGTGATCTTCCTTTGATGTATGAAGCATCTACGGCAGGGGGTATCCCTGTTATTGGTGCCTTGCGTAACGGACTCTCTGCCAATCATATAGAGTCCATTCAGGGTATCATGAATGGTACATGTAACTATATGCTTACCAAGATGATAAACGAAGGTGCACAGTATGATG
>JAGGRU010000294.1 GCA_021159425.1 Sulfurovum sp. | reverse complement strand
TCTAAAAATGGATCTGAAGGCTAATTCTGTGACATTACCGGAGGGATATGAAGCAGTTTCTCCGCAGATTATTACGCTATTGAAAAAAGTGGCAGGGAATCTCAACATTAAAGATGCAAGCAACAGAAGAGTTGTCACGCTAAACAAAGAAGTCTATCTGAGTGAAGAGTTTACAGAACTATGGAACAGGATCAAATACAAAACAACCTACAGAGTGAAATTTGATGAAGCCACACTCATAGAAGCATGTGCTAAAGAGATGCGTAATCATCTGATAGTAGGTAAGTCAAGATTTCACTACACTAAAGCAGGCATAGAGATAACCCAGGGTGGTGTGGATGCAGATGTAGTAGAGGAGTCAAGCTTTGTCTATAGTCCTAAAGACTTTGAGTTACCGGATATCGTCACGTATCTTCAGAATGAGACCAATCTTACCCGTAGAGCCATTGTAGAGATATTGACCAAAAGTGGCAAGCTGGAGCAGTTTAAAAACAATCCGCAAAAGTTTATAGAGCAAGCCATGGGAATGATACAAAGAACCATGAGGCACTTTGTAGTAGATGGCATCAAATATGAAAAGATAGGTGACGACAGCTACTACGCACAAGAGATATTTGAAGACCAAGAGTTGGCAGGATATCTAAATCAAAATCTTCAAGAGAGTGAAAAGTCAGTGTATGACTATGTGGTATATGATTCAGATGTAGAGAAAAACTTTGCTATCTCATTTGAAAATAATAGCAGCGTTAAAGTCTATGCCAAACTACCAAGTTTCTTTAAAATAGATACGCCACTGGGAAGTTACAATCCAGACTGGGCAGTCGTGATAGAGAAAGATGATATAGAGAGACTTTACTTTGTGGTTGAGACAAAAGGCAGTCTATTTACAGATGCATTACGTCCTGCAGAGCAAGCCAAGATAGATTGTGGCTTGGCTCACTTTGATGCACTTGGTGATGATGTGGCGTTTATTAAGGCTACGGAGATGAAGGATGTTGAAGATCATATGAGTTTATTGTTATGAAGTGGAATTTTAGATCTATATTTAAAGAGATCATCATAGGAGCTATAATACTATTTATATTAAGTAATATTATGAGTTATATTCGTAAACCTGAATTAAGCTCTACACAGCTTCCACAAGTAGAAATAACACTTTTGGATAGCACTTCGTACAGCCTGAAAAAAGGTAAACCTATTGTCCTGCATTTCTGGGCTACATGGTGTAAAGTATGTAAGTTGGAAGTAGATAATATAGAGAGGTTGTCAAAAGAGTATGAAGTTTTGACTATTGCAGTAAGCTCTGGAGAGAATGCAAAAATAACAGCGTATTTGAAAGAGAGAGGTTTAACCTTTAAAGTAGTCAATGATGTAGATGGTTCATGGGCAAAACAGTTTAAAGTGGAAGCCTTTCCAACCACATTTATGTATGATGGAACAGGAGAGTTGAAATTTACAGAAGTAGGGTACACAACTACTGCAGGGCTTTTGGCGCGAATGGCAATCTTAAAGTAATTTAATATATTAAATAATATAAGATTTGAATAAATCTCTATTCCATTTCCCCATTCCCATAATTCTCAAAGAGATAATCTACAACGGTATCTATATCTTTTTGGGTTCTGATAGGTGCTTTAAAGACAACAATCATTTTAGTGACTTTTTCACGCCAAAACTTTTTAGACTGTAGCCCTTGGTTTATAGTGTATCCCCAGGAGTGACACATATTGCATTTTCCTTTGGTAGAGTACATGCCTTTGCCTTCTTTCATCGGAAAATCTATGTATGGCATGGTAATGCCGGTATTGGACTCTGCAAATAGTGTTGTACCCATAAGAAGAAGTATAAGTAATAATTTTTTCATACTTGTCATCACAATACCACCTCTACTGTAACTTCATCAATACCATTGTATTTGTACCCACCATGGTTCCACTTGATATCTTTTGCAAATGGCTGTGCTTCACCTTTTTCATTGCTAGCCTTACACATGATGGTCAGTTTTCCAGAGTTTTTTGGTTTGAATGCATAGGTGAAGGCTCTGTAGGCATATTTTCCTTCACTCCCATCATCAAGAAGAGCCTCTTCCCACATATTACCACCATCTATAGAGATCTGTACCTTCTTAATGCCATGACCGCTGTCAAATGCAACACCTCTTACAATGAGTTCAGCAGCAGATCTTACTTTTGTACCTGTAACAGGGTAACCTATGATGGAGTTTACATTCATCTCTTCTATGGGTTTTGTTTTTTGAACTAAATTCTCCGGGGTTTCACATTCACATTCATTGTCCGGTATGCGGTATGCATGATCCATAAAGTGCAGTTTTTGTCTCTCTTTTGTCACAGTGATATTTGAGATCATTTTGATCCAGGAATCAGAATAGGTACCAGGGATGATCAGTCTAAGAGGATAGCCATTAAGATAGGGCAGATCTTCCCCGTTCATCTCATAGGCAAGAATGATATTGTCATTTAAGTGCTCAAGTTTGAGTTCTCGTACAAAGTTTGCTGTCTCATTGTAGACAGCTTTATCTTCTCCGTTGAAGCCTATCCATGCAGCTTCTTTTTTGAGTCCGGCTTTTTTGAGTACATCTCTCAGTCTAACACCTTTCCATTTAGCACAACCCATAGCGCCAACTCCCCATTGTATACCACTTGCAGTTGGTTTAAATGCAGTACGGTTATTTCCACCACACTGAAGCACAGCAGTTAATTCTACTTGCTCGAATTGGGTTTTAAGTTCTTTTAGTGAAACTTTGATCTCTCTGTCTAGTAAGCCATTTATGCTTATAGTGAATTTTCCCGGATTGATGTATGTTGGTATTATGGGCATATGCCAGCGTACAAAAAAGAGGTCATTTGGGGTAAGTGCAGAAGTGAATACATCTCTTGGTGATTCAAGCAGGGGAGGCCTGTCTGAATAAGTAATGAGAGGTCTCTTTTGGGGAAATGCGATATTAGAGACTTTTCGGTTATCTATGGGATGTACAGTTTCACCAGCTTCTAGTGTTATGCCTCCTACAGCAGCAGTTCCGGCTACTGTGATGGCTTTTTTGAAAAAGTCTCTTCTTTCCATAAAATTCCTTTTATTTATATAGTTGGATTATAAGTATTAACTCTTAATTGATACTGAAAATATTGAATTACTTCGTCAAGAAAATCTTTTATAGCCACTTTCAGAACATTTGGGTAAAATCGCATTAATAATTGACAGATACAAGGATATAACTTGCTAAGTACAGTAAATTTAACACAACGATACGGGAAAAGAGTTCTTTTTGACAAGATAAACACGACCTTGGATGTAGGAAAACGTTATGGTCTCATTGGTGCGAATGGGGCAGGGAAGTCAACATTTATCAAGATCCTCTCTGGTGAGATAGAACCAACAGATGGGGAAGTACAGCTTCAAGCAGGTGTATCATTGGGTGTTTTAGGACAGAACCAGTATGCTTTTGAGGATTTTACTCTAAGTGATGCCGTACTCTATGGAAACAAAAAACTTTTTGATGCACAAAAAGAGAAAGAAAAACTTTATATGGAAGGTGACTTTGAAGATGATGCAGTCAATGCCCGTTTAGGTGAACTGGAAATGATCTGTGCAGATGAAGACCCTACGTATGAGTCGGATGTTAAAATAGAAAAACTGCTTGCTTCTTTAGGTTTTCCGGCTACGCAACAAGGTGATCTTATGTCTTCACTTACAGGAGGAGATAAATTCAAGATCTTGCTTGCACAGGTATTGTTCTTAAAACCGGATGTACTTCTGCTTGATGAACCTACCAACAACCTTGACATGGAGACGATCTCCTGGTTGGAGAATGAACTTAAACGTCATAAAGGGACATTGCTTGTTATCTCTCACGACAGACACTTCATCAATGGTGTAGTCACACATATTCTTGACCTTGATTTTCAAAACATACGTGAGTTTACAGGTAACTACGATGAGTGGTATATTGCAGCAAATCTCATAGCGAAACAGGCGGAAACAGACAGAGGTAAAGCAATGAAAGAGAAAGAAGAACTTGAAAAATTCATCGAAAGATTCTCGGCAAATGCTTCTAAAGCAAAACAGGCAACTTCAAGACAGAAAAAATTAGATAAACTTGATGTTCAAGCTATAAAACTCTCTTCAAGACGTGACCCGTCCATTATGTTCAAAGCACACAGAGACATTGGAAATGAAGTACTTGAAATAGAAGGTCTGTCAAAATCTTATGATGGGAAAACAGTCTTTGAAAACTTGACATTCAAGATCAACAAGGGTGATAAAATTGCACTTATCGGTACCAATGGTGTAGGTAAAACAACATTGCTTAAAATACTTATGGAAGAGATAGCGGCAGACTCTGGGACCTTTAAATGGGGACAGACCATTGCACACTCTTATTTTCCTCAAAATACAACTGACCTGGTTGTAGGTGATGAAGAGTTACCGCAATGGATACAGGGATTTGATCCAAAATGGCACATTGATGACATTCGAAAAACATTGGGTCGTATGCTTTTCTCCGGTGAAGAGCAAAAGAAAAAGATCGATGCATGTTCAGGTGGAGAAAAACACCGTGTAATGCTTTCCAAGATCATGATGGACTCATCAAACTTCCTTGTGATGGATGAGCCAAACAACCACCTTGACCTGGAAGCGATCGTTGCACTGGGTGAAGCATTGCATAATTATAAAGGCGGAGTGATCTGTGTCTCTCACGATAGAGAACTCATCGATGCTTTTGCAAACCGTATCATTAAATTTAATGAAGATGGAACTGTGATCGACTTTGAGGGTGATTACGAAGCATTTGTGGAACAGTACGGACACTAGATAAAAGTATGACGTGTCATACTTTTAAGTGAATAGTGAATAGTGGAGATGGGACTTCAGTCCCATAAAACGGGACTAAAGTCCCGACTCCGATATAATTATGAGGAATTAAAATGTTAATAGATTTTCAAGACAGAGTACTCAATGAGAAATACAATCTCATGGCACAGCTTATTATTCCCCGTCCTATCGCTTGGATAGTGACTGAAGGAGAAGTACTTAACATCGCTCCTTTCTCTTATTTCACAGGACTCTCATCAAATCCTCCTACTATGATAGTTTCCATAGGTCATCGACCCGATGGAACCCCAAAAGATACATTGCATAATTTACGAGAAACTAAAAAATGTGTAGTATGTATGGTAGATGAAGCACATCTGGAAGCGATGCATTACAGTTCTAAAGGTTTAGAGGCAGATCAAAGTGAAGCTGAAGAATTTGATATTGCTACAAAAAAGATATTTGATGATTTTCCTCCCATGGTTGAAGGTGTCAAAGCAGCGTTCTTTTGTGAGTATCTTCAAGAAGTAGATCTAAAAGGAAGCAAGACCATCCCTGTGATCATAGAGATCAAACATCTGTATATTGATGAATCCATCATTACAGATAAAGAAAAAATGAGTTTAGAATTTGATGCGATCGCACGCATTGGAAAGTCTTATGCAAAATTGGGAGAGAAGATCATACCACCGGTTATTCCTTAATCGATCCTACGTTTAGATTGTGTAGGGTCGGTTTACCGACCAATATATTAATTTATATTCGTATACACAGCCTGTACATCTTCATCTTCTTCAAGTTTATCGATGAGGACATCTACTTCTTCCATCTGTTCATCTGTAAGGTCAATAGGTGTATTGGCGATACGTTCGTGTTTCGCAGATTTAACTTCTATATTCATCTCTTCAAGGGCTTTGTTCAAGTCACCAAAGGATGCAAACTCTCCAAATATTTTGATGAGGGCTTTGTCTTCACCTTCTTCTTGAGGTTCTACGGTCTCTTCTATCTCTTCAAGTCCTGCATCGATGAGTTCAAGTTCGAGTTCTTCAATGTCCATTCCCTCTGTTTTATAAAAAGTAAATACAGATTTTTGTGTAAACATAAAGTTAAGTGATCCGGAAGTAAGCATTTCAGTTTTGTTTCTAACAAGTGTAGCTTTTACATTGGCAACAGTTCGTGTACCATTGTCTGTGGCACAGTCAATAATGAGCTGTACACCGTAAGGTCCTTTTGCTTCATAGTGTATCTCTTTAATGTCAGCGGCATCTTTACCTGAAGCTCTTTTGATCGCTGCTTCAATGTTGTGCTTAGGCATGTTTTGTGCTTTTGCATTGAGAATGGCTGTACGAAGGGTAGGGTTCATGTCTGGGTCAGGGCTGCCTGCTTTGGCTGCCATAGTAATGATGTTTCCCAGTTTAGGAAACAACCTTGACATTGCTCCCCATCTTTTTAGTTTTGATGCTTTACGGTATTCAAACGCTCTACCCATATCTGTTTCCTTAATGTGTGTAATTGGCGTTATTATACTCCTAAGTCACTTTAAAGTTTCGGTCAGTATATTGTTCTTATGAAATTAAACGAAATAAAACTAAGTAATCCTTATTTAACGTTACCCGATGAGTGCCATGACAGAGTAACACCGGCACCACTCAAAAATGCATTTCTCATTCATGCCAATGAGGAAGTGGCGAAGATGCTTGACATAGATGTTGAAGAATTAAACACAGAATCTTTTGCTAACTTTGCCAACGGTGTTTTGGCGTTGGAAGGGTCTGAGACTTTTGCCATGTGTTATGCCGGACATCAGTTTGGACATTTTGTCCCAAGGCTTGGAGATGGCAGGGCCATCAATATAGGAACCATCAACAACTTGCATATGCAACTCAAAGGAGCAGGGCAGACAAAGTATTCCCGTTCCGGAGATGGCAGAGCTGTACTTCGTTCAAGTATCCGTGAATATTTGATGTCTGAAGCCATGTTTGGACTGGGTATTGAAACCACAAGAGCCTTAGCTCTCATAGGGTCAAAACATGAAGTCTACAGACAAAGCTGGGAAAAAGGAGCCATTGTACTTCGTGTCTCTCCTTCCTGGGTACGTTTTGGAACCTTCGAATATTTTGCACATAAGAAGAAATACAAAGAGTTGGAAGCCCTGGCGGATTATGCCATTGCAGAATCTTATCCTCATTTAATGGATGAGCCAAATAAATACTTACACTTTTTTACAGAGGTTGTAGGAAAAACAGCCAGACTCATGGCAGAGTGGCAGGCGGTTGGTTTTAACCATGGAGTGATGAATACAGACAACATGTCCATAGCCGGACTGACCATAGATTATGGTCCTTATGCCTTTTTAGATGACTATGATTTTCAATATATCTGTAACCATACTGATTCAGGCGGACGCTACAGTTTTGGCAACCAACCCAACATCGGAGAATGGAACTTGCGTGCTTTCATGCTGGCTCTTTCGCCTTTGGTAAACAGTGACAGACTGGAAAAGATCATAGAACACTACCCAAGACTTTACACAGAAAGATATCTTTACCTTATGGGTAAAAAGACAGGGCTAGACAAGGCACAAGAGAGTGACATTGATCTTTTTAAACATCTTTTAGGAATGTTACAAGGGTTAAACATAGACTATACACTTTTCTTTAGAACACTGAGCCATTATAGCGGTGACCGCAGTGATATGTTAAAACTCGCACTTTTCCATAAACCTATGAATGACTGGTTGGACAGCTATGATGAAAGATTAAAAGAGAATAGTTCATCGACTGAAGAACGTCAAGAAATTATGCTTGAAACCAACCCCAAATATGTGTTGAAAAACTATATGTTACAAGAAGCCATTGATGCAGCAGAGGAAGGAGATTATTCTATGATAAATGATCTCTTTAAAATAGCCCAAAACCCGTATGCAGAACATGAAAATTTTGAACGATGGGCAGGAGCTACACCGGATGAGTTTAAGAACAAGAAGTTGAGTTGTAGTTCATAACAGCTATAATTTCGAAATGTTAAAGGAATAAAAAATGATCCTGGAAGAACTACAAACAACCATAAGAACTGAAGTAGGGGTACTCCTGTACTTTTCAGGAGAGAAGTGCAATGTATGTCATGCACTTAGACCTAAATTTAAAGAAGTATTCGATAAAGAGTTCCCTCAGCTAAAACAGATCTATTTAGATGCCCATGAAAATGCAGAGATCTCCGCACAGTATCAAGTCTTTTCTGTACCTACAATGATCGTATTTATGGATGGTAGAGAGTTTGCCCGTGAGGGTAGAGCAGTAAGTTTACATCAACTAACTGAAAAATTGAAACGCCCTTATGGAATGATGACAGACGCGTAAGCAATTAGACCATCAATCGCACAAAGTGCGCCCTGTCACTGTGAACACCCTTGAAAGCAAAGCGATTTGAGAACAGTGACGACTTTTGTGATACTTTTCTAGAAAAGTATTGAGAAAAACAACGCCACAAATAAAATATGAGGAAATTAGAACAAATAAAATAAAGCTAAATAAGCCATTTTAGTAATATTATTATGTTAACCAAAAAACCACAAAAACCCAAAAAATCCATTTTAAGACCTCTAACAGCCATTTTGAGCCATTTTTAAGCCTTTTTACACCCTCTATTAGATAGAATCATTAAATTCTGAATTACTAAGGAAAAAAATGTCTGATTTGTTTGAAGATGGCCACAATATCCAAGAGGTATTGATAGAAGATAGTATCAAGGCGAGTTATCTTGATTATTCGATGTCAGTTATTATCGGTAGGGCACTGCCGGATGCACGTGACGGGCTTAAACCTGTACACAGAAGGATCCTCTATGCGATGAATGACCTTCATCTCTCGCACAGAAGTCCCTACAAAAAATCGGCACGTATTGTCGGAGATGTTATCGGTAAATATCACCCGCATGGTGACAACTCCGTGTATGATGCATTGGTACGTATGGCGCAGAACTTTTCTATGCAGGCTCCGCTTGTAGACGGTCAAGGTAACTTCGGTTCTGTTGATGGTGACAATGCAGCGGCAATGAGATATACCGAAGCACGTATGACTAAAATAGCTGAAGAGCTTTTGAATGACTTAGATAAAGATACGGTAGATTTTACAGCAAACTACGATGACTCCATGACTGAGCCGGATGTACTTCCTGCACGTGTACCAAACCTGTTACTGAACGGTTCAAGCGGTATTGCGGTTGGTATGGCAACAAATATTCCACCGCATAGACTGGATGAACTTGTAGAAGCACTTATATTGCGTATTGACAATCCGGAATCAACGATTGAAGATATGATGAAGATCGTTCATGGACCTGACTTCCCAACGGGTGGTATCATCTTTGGTCGTAAAGGTATTACAGATGCATACACAACCGGACGTGGGCGTATTAAAGTACGTGCAAAAACACACATAGAACAAAAAGGAAATAAAGAAGTCATTGTCATCGATGAACTTCCTTACCAGGTCAACAAATCAAGACTCATAGAAAATATTGCACAGCTTGTACGTGACAAACACATTGAAGGTATCTCTGAACTGCGTGATGAGTCAGACAGAGAAGGGATTAGAGTGATCATGGAGCTTAAGCGTGATGCTATGAGCGAGATCGTACTGAACAACCTTTTCAAGTCTACACAAATGCAAGTGACCTTTGGTATTATTATGTTGGCTATTGCAAACAAAGAGCCAAAAGTCTTTAAACTGATGGAACTTTTTGACCTCTTCCTGAACCATAGAAAAACAGTAGTGATCAGAAGAACGATCTTTGATCTTGAAAAAGCAAGAGCAAGAGCACACATCTTAGAAGGTCTTAAAATTGCTATCGATAACATCGATGAGGTCATCAAGATCATTCGTGCTTCTCAAGACGACACAGAAGCGAGAGAAAGTCTTATGGCTCGTTTCAAACTTTCAGAGATCCAGGCAAAAGCTATCTTGGAAATGAGACTTGGACGTCTTACCGGTCTTCAGATAGAAAAAATTGAGAGTGAATTGGCTGAACTTCTTGCACTTATTGCAGAGCTTGAAGCGATCTTGAAAAGTGAAGACAAGATCAATGAGATCATCCGTGAAGAGATGGTAGAGATCGGTGAGAAATTTACAACGCCAAGAAGAACAGAAATCGTAGATGATTATGATGATATTGATATTGAAGACCTCATTCCAAATGAGCCGATGGTTGTAACGATCACACATAGAGGGTATATTAAACGTGTTCCGGTCAAACAGTATGAGAAACAACATCGTGGCGGTAAAGGTAAAACAGCGGTAACAACCTATGATGATGACTTCATTGAGAGTTTCTTTACGTCAAATACGCATGATACGCTTATGTTCGTTACCGACAGAGGTCAGTTGTACTGGTTGAAAGTCTATAGAATACCTGAAGGGTCTCGTATAGCCAAAGGTAAAGCGGTGGTGAATCTCATTAACCTTCAAAAAGATGAGAAGATCATGGCGATCATCCCAACGACTGACTTTGATGACGATAAAGGACTGGTATTCTTTACCCAAAATGGTATTGTAAAAAGAACCAACCTTTCTGAATATTCAAACATCAGATCTAATGGTGTAAGAGCCATCAACCTTGATGAAAATGATACGCTTGTAGAAGCGAAAATCGTGAAGCCAGATACAAAATGGCTCTTTGTTGCAACAAAAAAAGGTCTTTGTATCAGATTTAAAGTTGGTGATGCAAGAGAGATCGGACGTGTAGCACGTGGTGTAACAGCGATCAAGTTCAAGATAGAAGGTGACTACGTTTGTGGTGCAACTAC
>JAGGRU010000169.1 GCA_021159425.1 Sulfurovum sp. | reverse complement strand
TTGCCCTAAACAAGTTTAGGGTTCCAAAAAAGTATTTATATAGTACATTTTACAGAGGCTTAGCAGTGACTTTTTTATTTATGCTTCTCCACGTATCTGATAGGTAATATCTCCTGCACCAAATGATGTAAGCAATCCCTCGCTGTATTCTCGTATAACATGTCCGTCTTTAAATACTTTTATGACACTGTCTTCTTTTGTCACTGAGTCTGCCATAAGAAGTTGATAACGTGAAAATGCACCTTTTAGATCAATATCAACTTCCAATTCACCCGCAGACCAGATAGGCAGAATGATCAATTCGTCCACACCTTCAAAACATTCTACAAATGCCTGAAGATTATCCATTGTTCTTGAGTATTTATGTGGCTGCCAAATGACATTTAAACTATTGAATTCACGTAACTTTTTATAGGCTTGAAGAGACTCCATAGTCACTTTTATCTCTGTTGGATGATGACCGTAATCATCTATCACCACCATATTTTCTTCATTTTGCACAATATCAAAACGTTTTTTAATCCCTTTGTAATTTAAAAGGTTTTGACGAATATCTTCTACCTTTTCACCCAGTTCCAAGGCAGCCAAAATAGCCAAAGCTGCATCAAGTGCAATGTGATTTCCAAAACCAAAAACTTCAAATGAACCTAAATTTAAAAGTTCAAATCTTGTATGCGGCTCCCCATTGACAAGTACAAATTCTATATTTGACAGATCTTTGGAAGGATAGAGTTTAATACTTTCCATATCAAGCGAAGAAAGAAATTCATCTTCTGCATTAATGACATGTACTTTGGCTAAAGACAAGAAGTTTCTGTAGGCATTGTAAAAACGCTCTTCATCATACTCATAATACTCCATATGTTCAGGTTCCACATTGGTAACAATTGCCAGAGTTGGATTTGAATTTAAAAAACTCTCATCACTCTCATCTGCTTCAAAAATCACTCTGTTATTGGGATAGTTACGAACGTTTGAACCAAACTCTTTAGAGATGGCACCAATGAGTGCATTAGATTCAGGAATAATGGATGCTAACATTGCAGAAGTAGTACTTTTTCCATGTGCACCACCTACGGCATACACCTCTTTCTCTCCCAAAATTGAAACCAGAGATTCTTTTCGGGACAGCAGTTCTATACCCAACTCCTGTGCTTTTTGATACTCAGGATTGTTAGGGCGCACTGCTGCAGAGTAGATAACTCTGTCAACACCCTCTACCGCATCTTCATGGTGAGGAATAGTGATCTTTGCAGCAAAATTCGTTGCCAGGTCATTGGTGATCTCTGTCTGTTTTATATCTGAACCAGAGATTTTGTGTCCGTCATTGACTAAAAATTTTGCCAATGCTGAGAGACCTATGCCTCCGATTCCAATAAAATGTATTTTCATAATTTGGACTCTTCCAAAACTTTTAACTCTTCTTTACCTTGCTGCACATACTTAGCATACATCGTTAAAAGAATGTCATTAGGCTGTACAAATGTCTGAATAAAGAAAGCCAGAGGATCTCTTTCATCAATACTGTTTACATCAACCATATCTTCAATAAAGCTGTCAAAACTGTTACCTGCCATGACTGCACAGGCATGTATCATCATTGCATCTTTTATCTCTTGATGATCAATGGTATGATACAACACAAGAAACATCTCTTTGGCAGCTTTTTGATCATTTTCAGAGTAACGCTGTATCGCATGTTCATAAATGGCTCTGGCTATAGCTCTCTCTTCTATGTTATTCATATCAAATGACTTATGTGTTGAAAGATACTCTGCAAGTCTGTCAAAAGCTGTGTTTACGATAAATGTAAAAATTTCATTAATATCATCTTCTGATGCTTCGATCACCAACTGTGCATCTAAAAGCTGATATCCTTTTGCAATACTCTCTTCATCTCTACACTCCTCTTCAAGCCTTTTAATATTTGCTAAAAACTCAGGATCTTTCTTTAACTCTTCTACATGTATTTCTGGCATTTCCATCTATTTATTCTCCAATGCTAATTTTATACGTTCCAACGCTTCTCTCGTCAACTCAGCCTCATACACAAGTGCAAGTCTCACATAGCCTTTGCCTTCACCTTCCCGTCCTAAAAATGAACCAGGGATCACTTTGAGGTTATACTCCCTATAGAGTCTCGTTGTAAAAGCGATCTCATCTTCTACTTTGAGCCAAATATAAAACGTAGCTTCAGGTGCATCTACACCTAACACTTCTTTTGCTATTTCAAAGTTCCTTTTATACTTTGCCCTAAATCCATCGACATGTTCCTGGTCTGCCCATGCTACTGCTGCTGCTTCTTGCAAAGGGAGTGGTGATGCACAGCCCACATAGGTTCTGTAAACCAAATACTCTTTGAGAATTTTAGCATCACCGGCAATAAATCCTGAACGCAATCCTGGAGCGGAAGAACGTTTAGAGATGGAGTTAATAACCAAAATATTTTTAAAGTCATTATTGCCTACGGCTAAACTTGCATTCAGTAAAGAAGGTACTGGATCGTTCAAGTACAAGTCTGCGTAACACTCGTCATTCATCAGTACAAAATCATGTTTCAGTGCCAGTTCTACCCACTTTTTCAAGTCATCCATAGGCATTACAGAAGAAGTTGGATTATTGGGTGAATTCAATATGACAAAATCTGCTTTTGCTAAATCTGTTTCATCAATTAGCGGTTGAAAATCATTTGAAGCATTCAAATTCAGGTAAATCACTTCAGCCCTGCATGCTTTTGCTGCACCCTCATAAATTTGATAAAAAGGATTAGGAAAAACCATTACCGGATCTTTCACATCATGCAGTAAGAACTGAGGAAAGTTAAACAGCACTTCTCTTGTCCCAAAAGTAGGAATAATTTGTGTATTGTCAAGACTCAGATAAAAACGTTTTTCCAAATATGTCAACATACCATCTCTCAGAACAGTTTCCCCTGCTGTTTTTGGATATTTATTGAGCAGTGATGCATTATCATTCAGTGCATCCAAAATAAACTGTGGCGTAACAAACTGTGGTTCACCAATAGTCAAAGAAAGTGCTTCATACGCATTGCTGGGTAGTACATTTTCAAGAAGTTGAGCCAATTTCTCAAAAGGGTATGTTTCAAAGTTCATTATTGCCCTCAATTTTTATATTTTTCTTGGAAATTATACCCTACTTGGTGTTAATATTTGAAAAGAGTGAAAGATTTTAGTATATTTTGATAAAGTATGTAAAGCATATATTAAAGGCAAGCAAGATGGAACATTTATGGATCTACACATCTATCATATATTTACATAAGTTATTTTAGTTATAATCAAATTAAATAAATTACAACAAAGATATTCTATGAAAATCATGATAAGATGGATACTCTTGTTTTGCCTCAGTACATCTCTATGGGCTACTTCAGAAACCGTACATTCAAGTATAGTAACCTACATTGAAAGTAAAGATTTTACAAACTCTGTACAAAAAGAAGATGGTGTCGTTTATGGCATAGGTGCTGATATTCATCTTGATCATTCAGAATATCGTTTTGCCTATGAATATGGTGATACAAATACCAAACAGCCTCCTCTAAAAGAAGACCTGAGAACAGATAAACTATTTTTAAAATATACCTATACATTTCAAAATGATCTTGAGTTTAATCTAAACTACATCAATATACTCAATGACAATATTGCCATTACTGATGGAGGGAAAACATATGGTGCCGGGATCATGTACCATATAAGGAAAAACATTAACACGAACTTCACACAGTATTGCACAAATTATGATGATTTCAATGTGTACCAAAGTGATCTGACGATCAATTATAAAATGAAGATAAATGGCATTAAGGTCAAGCTGACATCCATTACAAAATATATCAAACTTGATGAGGAAAATGTAAATAGCTTTACAAAAAATGCAGAAGATGAGTATCTGACAAGCGGATTAAAATTACACTTGCATTATGATGGATACCATTTCGGTTCTGCGGTTTATGTTGGTAAAAGAGCTTTTGCCATTATGGATGATGGTTTTAAAATTCAACATCATGCCATGGAGTTTGACAGAACTTATGCTGTTGGGATCGGTAAAAACATCTCTGATTTTGTACTTCGCTTACAATATATTTATCAACATGCAACTGAGTTACCCGTTGAAAATAAAAATGTTGAAGTTTCAAATATAAGACTTCTTCTTAACTATAAATTTTAATTAGTAAAGTGCAGCACCTTTACTTTTCATATTACTCTTGTTATTTACCAAAAAAGCACCACCGTTAATATGCTTACGCACTTTTGCCAATGAAGTCCTTGCAAGGTTTTCATTACTGTATGGACCTACCAATACTTTGTACTTGTCTGTATATTCCGTAGTATAGGGTAATCCAAGTTTTTTAATACTGGCAATATAGTCTGACGTTGGCACAGAGGAGAATGAACCGGTTTGTATGTAATAAGCTCCAGAAGGTTTTTCTATAGATGACTTCTTAGGTACACTCTTTGTATTTGTTTCTATAATGATCTTTGATTTTGATGGGGTAACAGTCTTGACAGCTCGCTTTGTGCCTCTGCCTTTATAAGTCACTAACCATTTCATAATATTATTCTGAAGCTGTGCTGCTTTCCATCTTCCCTGTTTGGTATTAACAAGGATCACTACAGTATACATCCTGCCTGATCTGCTTTTAACATACCCTCCAATATTCTTAACACGATTCAAAGTCCCTGTTTTCATCCAAGCCCTGTTTTTCACGACAGTACCTCTAAAACGCCTTTTGATCGTACCGTCTACACCTGCAATAGAGAGTGTTTTCATCCATCTTAACCCATAACGGTTATAAGCATTGTCATACATGTATGCTAAAAGTTTTGCATTGAGTTTTGCCGTACGCGATAATCCACTTCCATTATCTATTCTCAGTGTCCCTCTTCCCAAGGCACCTTTACTTCTCAATATATATTCTACAGCTTTTCTGCCTTTGGCAAGCGTTGAGGGTGCACCATACATCTTTGCACCCAAAAGCAGGAGTAAATGTCGCGCATATAAATTATTTGATTTCTTAGCTGTTTTAGAAATGATCTTTTCCAAAGATCTGGAATAGTGTGTAAATAAAATATTTGCATTTGAGGGCACTTTGTTCAAACGCATTTTTCCAGATACAGTTACACCCTCTTTTTTCAATGTATCTTTCAATGCATAGTAAAATGATTTGTACGGTTTTGTAATGACTTTACAAATATTCCGTTTTCCGCATTTTTTCGAAATTTTACCCTGCAGCCATACTTCGGGCATGGCAGAACTATTATTTATTTTAAGCCCCGGCCACGAATATCTGCCTTTACAAGGCTTATTGACACGTTGTAACTTATTGACAATTTTGTAAGATCCGTCTGCAACTTTTTTATGTACAGCATTTTTGTTCGGCGTAATACAGATCGTAGAGATACGCTCATTAAACATCATAGCATCAGGCATGGCATTATATGGACTGTAAGTATTTTTATCAAAACCGGAATTGTTCTTTGTCCCCACAGCAAAATAGCTCCTGTCTATCACAATATTACCCGTGATCTTTTTGATACCTTTTGCTTTTATAGTGGACACAATACTTTTCAAGTCCCTTGTAGAGAGTGTAGGATCACCAAAACCTTTTACAACAAGATCACCTTTTAACACACCGTTCTTGAGTGATCCAACCGTATAAAATTGTGTCGGCCAACGATAATCAAAACCCAGTTTTAACGTTGCTGCATAGATAGGCAATACTTTTATGACTGAAGCCGGTGTACGCGTTTTACTTGCATTGAGAGATGCCAGTTCACGCCCACCATTCCCCGCCTCTTTAATATAAATACTAATATCATTTTTAGGAATACCGGATTTATTTACAATTCTATTGATGCCTGCAGGCAGAGCATATATCCAAGATGACAATACTATAAAAAGTATAATTTTTTTATTCAATTTTTTCCTTTATAGGCAATTAACAGTCTATTCATTGCCACTTCAAGCACTTCTTTTGATGTTCCAACATTTAAACGCATAAAGCCATCTCCCGTTTGTCCAAAACTTTTTCCGTCATTTAACCCAAGTTTAGCTTCATAAACAAAGAATTCTATTAATTTATCATGACTAAGCCCCATTTTACGACAATCCAGCCAGATTAAAAATGTGGCTTCCGTTTTTACTGTTTTAATAGGCAGTCTGTTTGTTTTAATAAATTCATTCACATACTCAACATTGGCAGAGAGATACACTTTCAAATCTTCCAGCCACACTTCACCCTCTTCATACGCTGCCATAAGTGCTTCTATGCCAAAAGGGTTTCCATTGGTAATGCCTGACCTGTCCTGCTCTACTCTGTATTTTCTACGGAGCTTTTCATCCGGTATAATAGCATAAGAGGTATTCAAACCCGCAATATTGAAGGTTTTAGAGGGTGCATTTAGCATAATACATCTATTTTGTACCTTTTCAAAACTCCCTAAAATATGATGTGTTTTTTTATACACAATATCTGCATGTATCTCATCTGCAACAATGATGATATCATTGGCAATACAGATATCTATGATTTTTTCCAATTCATCCTCATCCCATACCCTGCCTGTAGGATTGTGCGGAGAGCAGAGTAAAAAGAGTTTTGCCTCTTTGGCTTTGATTTCAAGATCTTTAAAATCGATCGTATACTTACCATCTTTATACACTAAAGTATTGTCAAGAAGTTTCCTTTTCCTGTGTTTTACAGAAGAAGCAAAAGGTGGATAGATAGGTGATTGGATGATGATTCCATCACCTTTTTTCGTATATGCCTCTATAGCAAAATTCATAGAAGGCACTACCCCGTAACAAGGTACGATCCACTTCGTTTTGATCTTCCAGTCAAAACGTTTTTGCATCCACTGTTTGATCACGCTGTAATACTTTTCAGGGTATACCGTATATCCGTAAAGAGGATGTTTTGCTCTTTTTTGCAAAGCTTTCTGCACACAAAGAGGAGAAGCCAGATCCATATCAGCCACCCACAAAGGTAAAAGGTCATCTGTACCAAACTTCTTCAAAGCATCATCAAGTTTTGTTGTGTATGTACCGGTTCTGTTTATGGCTTCAAAATTCATATGCTTCCTATCGTTTTAAGAGGTTCAGGTGATGCTAATGCTATTATATTTTTGTTCTTTTTATTATCCACTGTACAGTTGCCTGGTTAACTGTCAAATTCTCATACTATTGTATGAGATAATTCACAGAAAAATCTACTTTTTTAAGATCAGTATCTTTTACATTTATATCGATCAATCCGTCAGCTTTACCATCATTGCCTTTGCCTAAAGAGTTCACATTCTCACCATCTGCATAGTTCCATCCCTTAGGCAGTGTAGAAGTAGTGACATTGGCATCCACAGAAAGTAGCACTCTATATTTAGTATGGGCATTGACACCCATGGCCTGATCAAACAGATAAGTACCTTTGTTAGAGACAGGTACGGATGCCAGTACTTCTCCTTTGTCACTTAACAGTGTCACAAAAAATTTTACTGTATCTTCCGCCACAGTGATCACACTGTCCACCTCACCATCTATCATAAAATCTTCCAGTATAGAACCTGAAATATTCAAACCACTGAAGTCCATCGTTACAGTTGCAGGTTCTGAAAGAATACCCTCTGCATCCACACTGGCATAAGTAAAGATCACTGTTTGCTTCCCATCCTGCGGATCTAGCATCAAATATTTCGGGTCTACATAGTCATTGTTTTTCACAACAATACCTCTATTGTAGAGTATGACATTCTCAGGTACCTTCTTCACAATATATTTAAGATCCGTACCACTTTCTCTGTCATTACCTGTTAATTCCGGTACACCCACTTCAACAGTCCCACCAGGGTTGATCATACTTTTTACATTTTTGTTGTCTGCACTTGGCTTTTTATTGATACCGAATTCTAATGTATCCATACTCTTTTCCCCTACATAGATCGTAAGACTGCCATCACTACTTGCACTCTCTTTGCTTGCATTTTGCTCTCCTGAAGCAGCACCACTCTCTTCCCAACCCTCAGGTAACAGAGGTACCAGTGAATTCTTTTTCAAAGAGATGACTACGCTAAAGTTCGCATTTGGACGTATGCCGTCTTTACCGGAAAAAGTGAACTTTGCATCACGTGTGAGTGGCTTAGATGCCAATATTGCATGATCTTCATCCAACAGTGTGGCATAAGGATGAAGGTTTTTAGGGATCTTGATACCTTTACCTTTGATCTCATCATTACCATTACCATCATTGACAACACGCCCGGAGATGTGTAATCCTTTAAAAGGCATAGTTACTCTGGTAGGATCAGAAATGACACCTGCTTCATCTGTTGTGGCATAGGTAAAGAGTACAATTAGATCTGCGTTTTGAGGGTCTATACTCAGGTTGGCTTCATCTTCAACAACAAAACCGATCGTATCTACTTTTGTGTCATTGTAGTAAAGTGTGCCCAAAGTAGGTAAAGACTCAATTTTATACATAAGATCTTTGCCGCTTTCTCTGTCATCACCTGATAATGCAGGTACAGCCACCCTGATATCAAGTCCCGGGTTTAACTGTGTCTTTGTCTCTTTATGGTCTGCATGAGGCTGTTTATTGATACCAAAATCAATATCACTCACATCATTTTGTAAGATCTTAACACCAATGACACCATCTGCTGCACTGTCTTTACCTGTTTCAGCACTATTGATCGCTTCACCTGTATGATTCCAGGTTTTCGGCAGTCCGAAAGCGTCTACTTTAGGTGCCTTTGCCAAAGCAATAAAGAATTGACTCTCTGGTTTTACACCATCTTTACCATCAAAACGAAAGAGACCTTTTTCTATAGCTTTTGAAGCCAAAAGTGTTTTATTGCTGTCAAGTAAAAGTACATAAAGCGCTTTACCGTCTACACTATCTATTAATGGACCACTGACATTGTTATCACTGTTACCATCGTTAAAAAGATGTCCCGAGAGTTGCAGTTCACTAAAAGGCATAACAACAGGAACCACTTCGGAAGAGATACCATCAGGGTCTGTTGCCTTGTAGCTGAAAATTACCGTTCTCGCTCCGTTTTCAGGATCTATAGTAAGTTTATTGGGGTCTGTTACAACAAAAGGTACTTTTACTATTTTTGTACCCACATACAAAAGTGAAGCATCTTTTGGTAAATCCGTTACAGTATAAACAAGATGATCCGCATTTTCAAGGTCCCGCCCCTGTAAAGGAGGCACAGGTACATCTGTATCTGTACCGGGGTTGAGTTGAGATGCTGCTTTTATAGATTGTGCTTCAGGTATTTTATTCACAGAGAAGTTTACATTGTCAAGATCTTTATTCTCTATCTTCACTGTTGTCTGACCATCTTTTTTATCATCATGGTTTATTACACCTTCTCCGGCATTCACCCATCCTTTGGCAAGCATTGACGTACTGGCACGTGAACGTGTACTGAGTACCAAACGGTATGTTAATCCTGGTACAATGCCGTCTTTTCCGTTAAAACTGTAGGTTCCGTTCTCATCTACTGCTTTAGAAGCCAAAATAATATTTCTATCATTCATCAACATTACGTGAAGCACTTTACCATCAACTGTCGAAATTGGATTACCATTGATGTGCGTATCACCGTCACCATCTTCAAACACGGAGCCTGATATCGTTAAACCGATAAACGTCATATCTACCTTTGCAGGGGAAGAGGTCACTCCGGCATAGTCAGCTGTCACATACTCAAAAGAGACATTCATGTCACCGTCGTCAGGGTCCAGTGTCAATCTGCTCGGATCTTTGATCTCCGTACCGGCTTTGCTGATCTTCTGTCTTTTATGAAAAAGTATGGCATTCTGTGGCAGTGTAAGAATGTAATACCTTACTTTTCCTCCGTCTTCTTCATCACTGCCGGTCAATGTTGGTACAGTAATCTGTTCTTTTCCTCCGGGGTTCAACTGCTGCCTGGCTGTTTTATCTTCTGCAAGCGGTCTGATATCCAGTCCGAAATCGATCTGTGAAATATCTTTGTCTTTCACACGTACCACAACGATACCGTCTTTTACTCTGTCTTTTCCTTTAGACATGGAATTAATATTCTCACCGGAAGGAGCCACTGTATCAGAGAACACGGTATTTAGTGTATTTTTTTTACCTGAAATGACAATGGCATAGTTTTTATATGGCTGAACACCGTCCTTATTGTCAAGATCGTATGTTCCATCCTGTGAAACTTTTTTAGAAGCAAGTATTTCACTCTCGGCATTGACCAGAGTAATAAAAAGTGTTTCTCCATCCAGAGTTGATATTTTCTCCCCATCCACTTTTGTATTGCCGTCAAAGTCATGAAATACAGAACCGGACAATTCTATATTGAGAAATCGCATAATGATACTTCTGGGTTCCGTCACATTTCCCAAAGCATCTCTGGAGGTATAGGTAAAGACTGCTGTAATATCACCATCTTCAGGGTCAATGGTCACTTTATTGGGATCTGTCAGTGTAAAACCTTCTTCCTCTATTTTGACACTATCATAATAAAGTGCAGCATTCAAGGGGAGTGTCTCTACCGTATAGACCGTTCCGGTATGTTTCTTTACCATAGGTACAATATTGACCCGGGCATCCAGTCCCGGATTAGGCAATTCATTTCTGACCATAGGTCCTTTTACAGTAGTCGCTGCATAAGAAAGTGTTGTTGCCGAGAGCAAGGTAAGTACACTTAAACTTTTTAATATCGAATCTTTCATTCATTCCCTTTAAATCAATAACTATAAAGCATATATTTTAT
>JAGGRU010000024.1 GCA_021159425.1 Sulfurovum sp. | reverse complement strand
CTTTTATCTCACCGGGATACTGAACTTTTTCCTCTATCTCTTTTGCGATCTCTTTACTTAAAAGTACTGCTTCATTATCACTCATCTTTTGAGCATTGGCAAAAACACGTATTTCACGTCCTGCATTGATAGCATAGGCCTGCAGTACATTGTTTTTTGAAGTTGCTATATCTTCTATCTCTTTAACCCGTTTCGTAAAACTTTCCAAAACTTCTCGTCTTGCACCCGGTCTGGCAGCCGAGAGAGAGTCTGCAGCACAAACAGCTGCAGACTCCACAGAATCCGGTTCTTCATGTCCATGATGGGCATAAATAGCATTGATCACCGTAGGATGTTCGTTATATCTACGGCAAAGGTCTGCTCCTATATCTACATGTGAACCACCCATATCCTGTGTCAGTGCTTTTCCTATATCATGAAGGAGTCCTGCACGAAGGGCAAGTTTCTCATCTCCACCCATTTCTGCTGCCATCACTTTTGCAAGTCTTGCAACTTCCAGAGTATGGGCTAAAGCATTTTGCCCGTAGCTGGCTCTGTATTTCATGCGTCCAAGAAGCCGTACCAGCTCTTCATGCATAGGAAAAAGCCCCAGATCAATGACAATATTCTCACCCTCTTCATAAGTCTTTTGCTCGAACTCAGCTTGTACTTTATCATGTACCTCTTCTATACGTCCAGGGTGAATACGTCCGTCTTCAACAAGTATCTCTATCACCCTGGTTGCAATGGCTCTTCTGTAAAGGTTAAAAGAACTCACAAGTATCACACCCGGTGTTTCATCTACAACAATATCTACACCCAAAAGCATTTCAAGGGTTTTAATATTTCTACCCTCTTTACCGATAATACGACCTTTATGCTCATCACTGGGAAGGTGAATAAGATTGATCAGTCTCTCACCTGCAAACTCGCCTGCATAACGTGTAGTCGCCTGTGCTAAGATATAATTTGCTTTCTTTTCACCCTCTTCTTTGGCTAACTGCTCATACTTGCGTACAATACCTGCCACTTCAGAACGACTCTGCTCTTCAACTTTTTTCAGAATGTATGTTTTTGCTTCTTCTTGGGTAAAGGAAGCTACATTTTGCATTTTATGGAGCGTTTTATCTATTGCTTCCTGTTTTTGAACTTCCAGCTTTTTCAGGTTTGTCTCTTGAGCTAAAAGTCTGTTTTCTAAATGCGTAACTCTTTTCTCATCTTTTTCTACCTCTTTGATCTGTAAAATTAAAGCACGATTACGGTCTTCGACTTTAGACAGTCTTGCCTGATACTCTTTTTCCTGATCCAGTTCTTTTGTTTTGATCTTCACATTTGCTTCTTGAAGCAAAAATTCTGCCTCAGATGAAATAGCTTTTGCTTTCGCTTTGGCCTCTAACTCTAAATGTAAAAACTCCTTTTGTCTACTGTTTTTGATCCATAGGTAACAAATTCCTGAACCTACGACTGCTCCGACTACTCCGGAGACTCCTATAATTCCCAACATCATTTATCCTTAATTTAAGGAGTTTAAAAATGAATACTTTGTGGTGTGACTACGATATCTGCCTTTATGTCATAATGGTTTGTAATAATTTCTTTGCTATAACACAGTTCGCGTGCCACAAACACTATTTTATTTATATTTTTAATCTCTTTTTCAAAAAATCTATCGTACATTCCTTTTCCGAATCCTACACGTCTCTGTGTAACATCCATGCCCACTATGGGTACAATAGCTATATCTAATCTTTTAATTCTATACTGTTTCGAATCTTTTGGCTCTTTAATGCCAAAACGCTTCTTTTTCAGCGGGTATCTATATTTTACCACCCTAAAACTTTTACCTTCCATAAAAGGAACATAGAGTTCCCTCTTTTCCCGTCTTAACTGTTTAATAAGCGGATACAGATCCACTTCTGTCTTCAGAGGCAAATAAAGCATGATCCTGTGTGCATTACTCTGAACTATCAATCTATACAAACGTTCCAAAACAAGCTTGTCTTTTTTATATCTGCCGACAACACTCACTTTTTTTAAACGTTTCAGACAATATTCCCTAAATTGATTTTTATTCATCTCTTTTTGCATATAGAATCCTCTAATAACTTCCATTTAGTGCTCTTTTGGTATAATCTAAGAACTCAAACTATGTATATAGAATTATATCGTAAGCCATTAAGGAATCATGTGAAAAAAATAACTGCTCTGCTTTTTATTACTGTTTTAATATGTTTTACGGGGTGTGAAGATAAGAAATGTGATCTGCCTTCAGAGAATAATACTACTGATACTATAAATAATACTTGTGCCATAGTAGATATAAACAGATCAACTTTAAAAACAAATAAAGATGCAAAAAAGTTTAAATTAAATGATATAGACAATAAAAATTACACTATCTATTTTGACAAAAAGAATATACTGATAGAAGATATATCACAAGACTTTGTATTGTTAAACTTTTTTGCTACATGGTGTCCTCCCTGTACCGGTCAGGTGCCTTATATCGCTGACCTGGAAAAAAAATATAAAGACAAACTTTTTGTGGCAGGTATTTTAGTCAATGATGCAAACAAAGA
This sequence comes from Sulfurovum sp., assembly GCA_021159425.1. Classification (GTDB taxonomy): domain Bacteria; phylum Campylobacterota; class Campylobacteria; order Campylobacterales; family Sulfurovaceae; genus Sulfurovum. The sequence continues at coordinate 8,324 of JAGGRU010000024.1, read as the reverse complement.
GTACCATGAACTAGAAGCATTTTCTGCGAAATATCACATAGACTACTTTATCTCAAACGCTAAACAAAATGACACTTTTGCAGTAGAACTCTTGAAAGGTCTAAGCATTAAGGAAAACTTCCAATTGCCACTCACCATACTGTATAAAAATGGTAAGTACTATGCACATTATGAAGGTGGCGTGCCAATAGAGATGATAGAATACGATATCACAAAAGCTATGGAAAACAAGGAATAAGTTATGTTTAATCTATTTAAAAAAGTTTTGGGTAAAACCAATGATGCGATAAAAGAGGTTGCTCCGACAAAAAGAAAAGAACTCTCCAGGGATGAGTTTGAAGATATTTTACTTGAGGCAGATGTCAATTACGAACTGGTAGAAAGGCTTCTTGATACTCTTCCTGAAAAAATTAGCCGTATCCAGGCCTTTAACTCCCTCATTTCAGTCTTTCAATATAAAGCTGACTGGAAAGAGAGTGACACAAAACCTTTTGTTGAAATGATCATCGGTGTGAACGGTGCGGGGAAAACAACAACGATTTCCAAACTGGCATACAAATACCAACAGGAAGGCAAACAGGTCATCCTTGGTGCCGGAGATACTTTTCGTGCAGCAGCCATAGAGCAGCTTACAAAATGGGCAGATAAACTTAATATACCTATTGTTGCTACAAGACAAGGTCATGATCCATCTGCAGTTGTGTATGACACCATTGAGTCTGCCAAAGCAAAAGGCTTGGACAACGTCATCATAGACACTGCAGGAAGACTACATACACAAACCAACCTGAGTGAAGAACTCAAAAAAATGATACGTGTTGCAGACAAGGCTCACAGTGGTTCACCTCACAGAAAAATGCTTATTTTAGACGGGACACAGGGGTCTTCATCTATCAACCAGGCAAAAGCATTCAATGAAATGATCGGGATCGATGGTATCATTATTACCAAGCTTGACGGAACAGCCAAAGGCGGTTCAGTACTGAGCATAGCAGATGAACTTCAAATGCCTATTTTTTACATCGGCACAGGGGAGCAGCCCAAAGACCTTATTCGCTTTAAAGCCAATGAATATATCAATACTATTTTAGATGAAATCTTTATTTAAAGAGAACCTTTCACGATACACTGTTTCAAGGTCAGCTTTCTCTTTATAATCTATGAGGTCACCTACCACTATAGTGATCTCTCTCTTTCCACTACTGTCGTTCAGTGCATCTTTTAAAACTTTCGCAGCATTCCCTTTAATATAAATAGGCAACATCGGCAATCTGTTTTTCAAGGCAATAATACGGGAACCCTCTTTAAAAGGAGTAAGTGGTTCATCTGTTTTGTTTCGCGTACCTTCCGGGAAAATAAATATTGAGCTACCCGCTTTAACACCTTTTTTTATATCTGCAAAAAAACTGCTCATTTGATCTTTTTCTCTATCAAGCAGGACAGAACCTGCATTACGAACAAAGAGCCCAAAAAAGGATGAATTATAAAGCTCTTTTTTTGAAATCCATAAACCAAATATTTCTGTATCTTTAAGTGCTATTTCAATAATAGGCGGGTCAATGATCGTTCTATGATTGGAAACAAGCAAATATTGTCCATTTTTAGGAAGTTTCTCTGAATTTTCAACTTTTATATCTATATTCAATACATTTAACTGTGCTAAAGAATACTCAAGTCGTAACTTTTTCTTTTCCATTGGATCTTGTGTCCGTTTTAATTTAAGTCCAAAACTATTCGTTAAATAAAGTGCATACACTGCTTGTTTGATCTGATTAAAATTCAATATGTATCCTTAAAAAAGTAATCAGAATTATAACTAAAACAATTAAAAAGTAAAAACATGTCAATTTGACATATTTTTAAAGTAAACTCAAAAATTATTTTATACTACGGTAATTCAATAAGAAAGTAGTAATCATGGCAAAGAAAAAAACCCTGTTTGAGTGTCAGGCATGCGGATTTCAATCTCCAAGATGGATGGGAAAATGTACATCATGTAACCAGTGGGAAACTATGATAGAACTCAGCACAGACCAGATCAAGTTTCTAAAAGAGACTTCGAGCAGCTCTTCTTCAGGTTCTGTGCTTTCAAAAGCTAAACCCATTACACAGATAGAAGAAGACAATGTGACACGTTTCCCTTCAGGAAGTACTGAACTGGACTTGGTACTGGGTGGTGGTGTTGTTCCGGGTTCTCTTACCCTCATTGGAGGAAGTCCGGGCATAGGTAAATCCACACTGCTTCTCAAAATAGCAGGTAACCTTGCACAAACAGGTAAAAAAGTCCTTTATGTCTCAGGAGAAGAGTCAGCAGGGCAGATAAAATTACGTGCGAACAGACTGAATGCAAACCATGACAAGCTCTATCTCCTTCCGGAGATCAATCTAAGTACCGTACTTTCAGAAATATCCAATCATGATTTTGAATTTATTGTGATTGATTCCATTCAGACACTTTACTCTGATGAAACACCCTCTGCACCAGGTTCTGTGACACAGGTTCGAACCATCACTTTTGAGTTGATGCGTGTTGCAAAAAGTCTGAATATCCCTATCTTTATCATCGGGCATATTACAAAAGACGGCTCTATCGCCGGACCCAGGGTACTTGAACATATGGTAGATGTAGTACTCTATTTTGAGGGAGATACCAACTCAGAGTTAAGGTTGCTAAGAGGATTTAAAAACCGTTTTGGTGCTACCAATGAAGTAGGTATCTTTGAGATGAACAAAGAGGGACTGAATGATGCTAAAAGTATGGCCGGTAAATTCTTTAACAAAGAGAAACTCCAGTCTGGTTCTGCATTGACAGTCATTATGGAAGGAAGCCGCCCAATTATCATAGAAGTACAGGCTTTGGTAAGTGAATCTTATGGACATGCGAAACGATCTTCTACAGGTTTTGATAACAACAGACTGGGTATGCTCTTAGCCCTTCTGGAAAAGAAACTTGATCTTCCATTGGGAACCTATGATGTTTTCATTAACATATCAGGCGGCATAAAGATCAATGAGCCTTCTGCCGACCTTGCTATAATCGCTGCCATTTTAAGTTCATACAGAAACAGAGAATTAAGTTCTGAGACACTGTTTCTAGGTGAAGTAAGCCTCACGGGAGAAATACGGGAAATCTCCGGCCTTACCCAAAGACTCAAAGAGATGGAAACACAAGGCTTCTCTAAAGCTGTCATTCCAAACAAGCCCATAGAAAATACAAATATCAAATGTTTTATCGCAGATGAAGTTTCTAAGGTGGTTGAGTGGATGTAGAACATTTCTAATATAACTTTCGATACACTATCGCTATGAAAATCGGAACAGATATTATTCAGATCAGTAGAATTGAAAAATCATTGGAAAAGTTTGGCGACAAATTTAAAGCAAAATTTTTAAATGACAGTGAACTGCAACTTGTAAAAAAAACAGAATCAATCGCAGGTTTTTGGGCAGCAAAAGAGGCTATAGCAAAAGCACTTGGCTGCGGCATAGGTGCAGACCTTTCATTTCATGACATCAGCATCAAAAAAAATGAAAGAGGTGCTCCTTCATTTATTTTAAGCCCAGACGCCCAAAAGATACATGCTGTCGCTAGCTCTTCTCTCTCCATCAGTCATGATGGAGGTTTTGCTATTGCAGTTGTAGCTATTACTTAAATTTTTCACTGTATAATACAACTATTAATTCAATAATGAGGAACTTTATGAAACGCAATACTTTACATATTATACTTCTTGGAACAGCTCTTTTGTTTGTAGGTTGTACACCGCAACCTGTCGTAGAACCAGCTAAGAAAGTAGTAAAAAAACCAAAGGCTAAAGCTAAAAAAAGATATAAAGCTCCTAAAGCTCCTAAAAAAAATATTAAATTAAAAGAGGTAGAAGATACTAATTTCTCTTCAGAATATATGTATCCTGAAACTAAAACAAAAAAAGCAAAACCTGTAACAGTTGCAAAAGCAGATACAACCGAGCCTGTTACACCTGCTGCATCTACAAGCAATATGAGTAGAGGCGAATGTATTTCTATGATAGGTCAGGAAAAGTTTGACAAATATACTCAAATGTTAGGAGATGAAGCATCTGCGATCAAAAGATGCAAAATGCTCAAAGCGATGTAATTTATTTTCTAAAATGAACCATTTTAAACCTGTCACCCATTATTGTGGGTGATATGAGTGTTTTAACCTTATCTGCTTCTCGTACATACTTCTCTTGTGTTGTCTGTTTTGCAAACTGTTCAAGTATATCGATCAATCCGAAACGTATTAACGCACGTGCCTGTGTCTCATAAGCCACTTCTTCAAAACCTCCAGCAGAGAATGCCTCTATCACATGCCCAAAGTTTACATCATAGGTAATATCATCTTTTTTATAGGATTCTGATAGTTTCAATGCTTCATCAAAAAGAGGAAATGTTTCATGTGACCTGTAGACACGGATAGAGAAATCATTACGTACGTACTTTTCACCATAATCAAAGGTAACAAAGTCACATTTTTCTATCCCGGATGCCATCTCTTTTGCAAATTCTTCATACCCTACAGCTATCTCACCTTGAGTCAATCGATGTGTTTTAGCCCACTCTAACATTTCAGCAGGAGCTTCTTTCCATGTGATCTCATTTGCTTCCACAAAGGCTATCTTCTCATCTTTGATGAGTTCACAGGGAAATGCATCAAATATTTCATTTGCTACGATAAAAGCATACTCTGCTTCCACTTCAGCAATATCATTAAAGTGTGTGATCTGTATATCATCCCCAAAACGCTCTTTTATGTAAGCAAGTTGTGCTTTTTGTACCTCTGCTTGACGCTCCACGATAGCAAATTTAAGGGTTTTCACTAAAGTAGGATCACAAGTATACAACCACTGGATCATGTCACAAAGAAGATATCCCTGATGGGCTCCTATCTCTATAAGCCAGCCATTTCTATCTGCTTTACCTTCTTTTAGGAGTGCATAAAAATAGTTTGCAATACTTGCACCAAAAAAACTGCTTGTACTTACAGCCGTATAGAAATCACCTGATTTACCTATGGCTTTAAAATTTTTATAGTAACCCTCTTCACCGTACAGCCACTCATGCATATACGCACTAAAGTACATTCTCAACCCGTATGTAAAGTTTTAACAATTTCAACTGTTTGTCTATACCGTATATTAGCTGATCAAGTTTTCTGACCTGTAGAGAGTTAGACATAATATCTGCATCCAAAGAGGTTTTTTCACCTGCTTCTGCAAGGTCTTTTGTTAAACGTAAAAGATTTTTATATATTTTTTCATCTTTTCTTGCTAAATAGATCTTTTTATCAAGTATACCCAAACTGTTATCGATCCACTGATACTCTTCTTTGACAGTATCCTTCCTGTCAAGTACCTGTGTTGCTGCTCTTAATTTTGCTACTTTAGCCGCTTCAATATCGCTAAACGAATTAATATCCAATGGCATTGAGACTGAAAAACCATAATTATAATACGCTTCATTAAGATTACTGGGACCATTGCCTGCAAACAACGGGTTAAGATCACCATCCGTATATTGTCCCTGCAAAGAGAGTGTAGGCAGGTATTTTGCAACAGTTACTTTTGCATTGTAAGAGGACTCTTCAGCACGAAGAACATCTTTTTTCAATTCCAGGTTTTGCTGTGTATAATTCTTTTTACTCATCATCTTCAGTTTTGGCAGACGGAGCTTATCTGGATTCTTGTCACTCAAGAGAGAAAAACGCTGTTTTAATTCCAAATAATTCAGTTCAAATTCCAAAAGTATTGCTTCATCCTGGCTCTTTTTTAAAATAGCCTGATCAAGAAAACTACTATCTAAGATACCTGCATCATAAGAGTCACGTTTTTGCCGTATATCTATTGTGTCATTTTTCACCAAATAACGCATCTTTTTCTGTTCAAGTTTATTCTTTTTCAGATTAAAGAGTATAGAAACCGCATCACCGATCATTTGACGTCTTTGAAGTTTTAACTCTGCTTCATTTGCATCTCTAAGTGCAGCAGAATATTTAATGGCATAATAGATACCACCCGATCTAAAGATAGGTTGATCAATATATACTGAGAATGTTCCTGTATCAACCGTACCAGTTTTAAAACGAGTAGTATAATCTTTACCATATCGCACTTGTACAGGGTTAACCCAGCTTTTTGAAAGTATATCACTCTGCAATTCATTACTCTTAAAGTCATAATCAAAGAGCAACTCTTTATTTTCTGAAAGTATAGAATTCAATTCATCTGCATAAAGCGTGGATGAAAGCAATAAACTACAAAGAACTAATAGCTTTTTCAAAACGTTTAAACCCTTCATCTATTTCATTTTTACTTATGGTAATACTTGGTAAAAAGCGTACAGTATTTTTTCCTGCTTTTAAAACGATCAATCCCTCTTTAAGTGAATTTTTCAAAACAGCACTTTGCACCTCTGCACTCTTGGCACGCAGTCCACGCATAAGTCCAAGACCCACTTCTTTTTCAAACAGGTTTCCATATCTTGTAAGTATATCTTGTAGTTTCTCTGCAAAATAAACCAGTGTTTCATCAATGCTTCCACTGTCATACATCGTTGACAATATATCCAGTACAGCCAAGCCGGCAGAAGAGCTCAGGTAATTCCCGCCAAAAGTACTTCCATGCTCACCCGCTGACAATACCTCTTTATGTTTGGTCATGACAGCACCTATAGGTACTCCCCCACCAAGTCCTTTGGCAAGCGTAATAATATCCGGCTCTATCTCATAAAGATTTGAAGCTAAGAATTCACCTGTACGATAGACCCCTGTCTGCACTTCATCTACAATAAGCAAAATACCCTCTGCTTTCAAATGTGCTGCGAGTTTTTGTATCTCCTTTTTTTCAAAAGGCTGTACGCCACCCTCTCCCTGCACAAGTTCTATGAGAACCGCAATTGTTTCATCATCAATCGCTTTATATACATCTTCTATAGATTTTTCATAAGAAAATCCAGCCGGATAAGGAGAAAAGTTAGGTGTATGAAAACTCTCCTGCCCTGTTGCTTTTACTGTAGTGATCGTGCGTCCGTGAAATGAGTGTTCAAGTGTAATAATTTTATACTTTTTACTCTCAAACTTCGTCTCGCCATACTTACGTGCAATTTTAATAGCACCCTCATTTGCCTCTGCACCAGAATTGGCAAAGAAAATTCCCATATCATAACCGGAAAGCTCAACTATTTTTTGAGCCAGTTTTGCCTGAGGTTCTATCACCTGCAAATTTGAGATATGGATGATCTTTTTAGCCTGCTCACAAATAGCAGAAGCAAGTTTCTCATTTCCATGCCCTACAGAGTTCACCCCTATCCCGGATGCAAAATCTATATAATCACGTCCATTCTCATCATACAGTGTTGAACCAACACCTTTTACAAAGTTCGTATAGTCACGTGCATAAGTTTGAAGTACATATTTTTTATCTTGTTGTTCTAAAGTCATTTTTGTTTCCAATGTATTGTTATTGATAGTATTATAGCGAAGTGTTATTATGGTACTCATCAAAGATGGTTTTTACATTTTAGGGAATCTCTAATAATTATATATCCAACAATAAAAGTATTTTTCTCTCAACAGCTTTTATTTCATCAGGGTTTAGTCTTGTCAAAACACCATCATCCAACATCAATCTTTTTGAATTGATCATCTTTATAGCATTGCATAAAATCGTACTGTCTTTTTTTAAAGCATCTCTCTTTTTAATCACATAGGTAAAATCATTATCTTTGATCTTTGAACTTAAAGGGATAATAATGACGTCATTGTATAAATTATCGGCTACCATTCTATTGAGATTATTGTTTTGAAAAATCAGTACTGGTCTTATCTTACCAATATCAGCACATTTAACATCACCAAGATTTGCCAGGTATATCTCACCTTTTTCAATAGGCATCTTCTAAACCATCCGCCAGTGTATTATCTTCCTCTGTCGAGTCTATTAATGATCTGTTTCTCTCTACAAATTTTTTATATTCTATCTCTTTAATCACTTCTTCAAAGCTATCTAAATAGGCATTAGGAATAAAAATACCTTTTACCTGCTTTGTCTTTTTATTGAGTATTTGAGCAATATCATCTAGTTTCTCTATAATAGACGGATTTTTACTTATATCTGATATACCAATTTGTATCATCATATTATCCTTTTTTAATATAGGATAATTATAACATAAAATACTATATCAGGTCAATCAATGATAATATTCACTCAAAAATCTGTCAAATTATCATGCTTTTAAAATGGTCGGTAAACCGATCCTACGTTATGTTAGCTACATCGGTGACTTGGGTGATACTCATCACT
>JAGGRU010000181.1 GCA_021159425.1 Sulfurovum sp. | reverse complement strand
GGCTACAAATATATCAACGACAAAATAAAGTACATGAAACAACAAGGGCTTTTAACTTCATTGAAAAAAGGACTTTATGTATATAATTCCCCCTATGTCAAAACCCTTATCTCAAAAGAGATCATTGCTAACAATCTGTTAGGACCTTCGTACATCTCTTATGAATATGCACTCTATTACCATGGTATTACACCAGAGAGAGTAGAGGCTGTCACTTCAGCAACAACCAAAAGAGCTAAAACCTTTTCTACTCCTCATGGCGTATTTAGCTATAGGCACATAGATAAAACACTTTATGCACTTGGAGTAGAAATCGTTTCATCCAAACAAGGTAACTTCATGATGGCATCAAAAGAAAAAGCATTGTGTGATAAGGTTTTTAACACAAAGGGTGTGAAAATAGCTTCCAAAAAAGCAATGCTTCTGTTTTTAGAAGAAGATTTGAGGGTTGATATGGATGAGCTGTTTGATATGGACTTGGAAATAGTGACAAAATATGCTGAGATATCTAAGTCTAAGAGAGTAGAATTTTTACATAAAGTGCTAAAGGATATGGCTACATGAACATTATAGAACAAATGCTTTCAAAGTATGAGATAGAGAGTGAAGATGCGTTAATAAATGCACTTAAAGAAGTCTATCAGGAAATAGCCCTTTTAGGTTTATACCGTGGTGGCTTTTTTCAAAAAGCTGCTTTTTATGGCGGTACGGCACTGCGTATTATTCATGGACTAGATAGATTTTCGGAAGATATGGATTTTTCGCTTTTAAGTAAAGACCCTACTTTTGATATAGAAACCTATTTCCCGTATGTCATAGATGAGTTTGAAGCACTTGGCATCAAGATGACACTTCGTAAAAAGACCAAAACACAAGAGAGTGATATAGAATCTGCCTTTTTGAAAAATGACACTTCAATACATACCTTAGATATAGAGATAGATGATCTTTCAAATATATTGGATGGTGTGCATAGCGGGAAAAAACTCAAAATAAAGTTTGAAGTTGATACCAACCCACCTTTAAAGTTTCAGACCACTTCACACACCCTACTTTTACCCACTACATTTAATATCACAGCAATGACACTACCAAACCTTTATGCAGGAAAATTACATGCAGTTCTATTTAGAAACTGGAAAACAAGAGTAAAAGGAAGGGATTGGTATGATTTTGAGTGGTATGTCAAGAGAGGTATAAAAGTAAACTTGGAACATCTTCAGGAAAGAATGCAAGAAAGTGGAAATTGGGGAAGTGGAAATTTTAATAAGGAAGATACACTCACCGAAGAGAAATTAAAAGAGTTGTTAAAAGAGAAAATAGATACTTTAGATATAGAAAAAGCCAAAGAAGATATACAAGTATTTGTAAGAGACCAATCTGTATTGGATTTTTGGTCTAGGGATTATTTTAAACTTTTAACTGATAGGATGGCATTTTGATGCCTTCAGTCCTTTCATCACAACTCATACGAGGAACAAAATACTTTTTAAGTTCTACTTTCCCAAGCAGTACCCCTGCTTTCTTTGACATGATGGATAAGTCATCAATGAAGAGTAGAAAGTCGGATTTTTTACTCTAAAAAGAAAAACAAGACATTGAAAAATCCCTTTTTTATGTGGCTAAAAGCTCAATAATATTTTCAATGGGACGACCAATTACCGCTTTACCGTCTTTAATAACAATAGGTCGTTCTATAAGCTTAGGATTTGACACCATTGCATCAATGAGTTTATCTTCATCATTTTCTTCTTTTAAATTCAACGCTTTATACACATCTTCTTTCGTACGCATAAGCTCTCTTGCAGAAATTCCCAACATTTTCAGCATCTCTTTAAGCTCTTCTTTTGTAGGTGGTGTTTCAAGATATTTAACTACTTCTGCATCTACACCTTTCTCTTCTAAAAGTGCTGCCGCAGCTCTTGATTTTGAACATCTTGGGTTATGCCATATCTTTACATTTTGCATTATATTTTCCTTTGATTATGAAATTTCACTTATGTATTAAGCAGGATCTTCTGTCATCCTTTTTCAGCAGAATTTTTCTTGGAAGATCTTTGCTTGAGTTGAGAAGCAAACATTTCTCCCGTTTCCAGTTTCACAAGAAGTCGGGCATTGTTTATGCGTATTTTACTGTTCTCCTCCTGCATATGTTCTGTCCGATCCTGTAACGTTTTATGTTCATTGAGTAAATTGTCATACATCGCTTGGAGATTTTCCAATTTAGTGATTAATTGACTCTGTTCTTTTTCTAAGTCATTAAATTCTTTTTGTGTTGCTGTGAGTGACTCTTTTGTACTATTTAGCACATTTTTAGTCTCTGAAAACTGTTCTAACTCTTGTGTATTACTTGCATTTTTTATTTTATATTCTTGAAGTTCTTTTTCTAAACTTGATATGCGTTCTGCTTTATCATTGTTATCTTCTCTCACATTTATAAATCTGTCTTTATATGTTTTAACACGCATAGATGAAACAACAACAACAAGAGCAATGATCAGAAGAACAACCAGTGCTATCACACTTATGAACATTAAAGTAGGATTATTTTGGATTTCTGATAATAGTTCTTGCATACTTACCCCTTATCCGTTTATGATATCATAACTTTTAGGATAGTTACATTTCATAGTGCTCGCTTTTAATTTACCTTTTCCATACTTCATTTTAGTAAAAATGATCAATACGGTATTTTCCAGGTCATCAAAATAGGCAACCCTGATTAAACGTCCTTTGGCATCGGTTTGAATCGTGTAATTTTTACCTTCATACTTTGCAATGTAAACATGCTTACGATCTTTATACGGTTTTGCTTTTTTCAAAATTTTACTAAGATCAAAACCTTTGTTGATACGATAATTTGAAACTTGTTCCAAGTCATGATCGACCACTCTAAGATCATGTCCATTCGTACATACTTCTTTTTTTGTTGGCTTTACATATTCCCATTTCAATAATACTTTGTCAGAAAAAGATACTTTACCACTGTAGTTGATCACTTTTTTCTTAGAATTTGTAATTTTCTGTGTAAATTTAGCCTGAAAGTTTTCAGGAAGTGTTATAGATGCTGAAAAAGCATAAATACTCATTGTTAATATTAATAATAGTTGTCGCATTTTATCCCTTTTTATCCGTAAAAATATACCAAAATATCACTTGGCAGGAGGTTATTATCACAAAAAATCGTGAAAGAAGCGTGTATAGGAAATATTAATCACTTTTTAGATAAAATCATCACAATTAAAACCATATATTAGGCAAATTAAAATGATAAAAAGTGTTCTAAAGATCTTTGGCACAAGAAATGACAAAATTGTTAAAAGCTACCTCAAAAAAGTAAAAAATATCAATGTACTCGAAGCAAATTATGAAAAATTAAGTGATGATGAACTTAAAGCAACATTTATCTCCCTTAAAGAATCAGTACAAAATGGTTCAAGAACTTTAGATGATGTACTTTACGAGTCCTTTGCTATTACAAGAGAAGTCAGTAAAAGAACACTTGAGCTAAGACACTATGACGTACAAATGGTCGGTGGTATGGTACTCAATGACGGTGATATTGCTGAGATGAAGACTGGTGAAGGTAAGACACTTGTTGCAACGCTTGCTGTAGTGCTAAATGCGATGACAGGCAAAGGTGTACACATTGTTACGGTCAATGATTACCTTGCAAAAAGAGACTCAGAAGATATGGGTGTACTTTATGAATTCCTGGGCTACAGTGTTGGCTGTATCACTGCTGAAATTCATGATGACATGGGTAGAAAAGCACAATATGAAGCAGATATCACTTATGGAACGAACAATGAATACGGTTTTGACTACCTTCGTGACAATATGAAAGTACGTGAAGAAGAGAAAGTACAGCGTGAACATCACTATGCTATTGTGGATGAAGTGGATTCCATTCTTATTGATGAAGCAAGAACACCTCTGATCATCTCCGGTCCGACACAAAGAGATCATAACCATTATGCCAGAGCAGACGGTATTGCAAAACTGATGGAACGTGGAGAAATATTAGAGACCAAAGCAGGTGAAGATGAGCAGACTACCGGAGACTTCATTGTAGATGAAAAGAACAGAACCATTGTTATGACTGAAGATGGACTTCAGAAAGCACAAGATCTGTTTGAAGTTGAAAACCTCTATAATCTTGAAAATGCAGCACTCTCACACCACCTGGATCAGGCACTTAAAGCATACTATATTTTTGAAAAAGATGTTGATTATGTTGTGCAGAATAATGAGATCATAATCGTTGATGAATTTACAGGAAGATTAAGTGAGGGTCGTAGGTACTCTGAAGGACTGCACCAGGCACTTGAAGCCAAAGAAGGTGTAGAGATACAGGAAGAGTCTCAGACACTTGCAGAAATTACTTACCAGAACTACTTTAGACTGTATGAAAAGCTTGCAGGTATGACAGGTACTGCACAAACAGAGGCATCGGAGTTTGCACAGATCTATAACCTGGAAGTTATCTCTATTCCTACCAATGTACCCATTGCCAGAGATGATAAGAATGACCTGATCTATAATACAGAACGTGAAAAGCTGGATGCCGTTGTCAGAAGAGTAAAAGAACTTAATGCCAAAGGTCAGCCTGTACTTATTGGTACGGCTTCGATTGAAAAATCAGAAATGATCGATGCGCGTCTTAAAAAAGAGAAGATCCCTCACAACATGCTCAATGCAAAGAACCATACACATGAGGCAGAGATCATCATGGATGCCGGACAGAAAGGTGCAGTAACTGTTGCAACAAATATGGCAGGTCGTGGGGTTGACATTAAAATAGACGATGAAGTAAGAAGCCTTGGCGGATTGATGATACTTGGTACAGAACGTCACGAAAGTCGTCGTATTGACAACCAGCTAAGAGGTCGTTCAGGGCGTCAGGGTGATGCAGGTGAGACACAATTCTTCCTAAGTCTTGATGACAATCTTCTACGTATTTTTGGTGGAGAGAAGATCAGAAACATCATGAACAAACTGGGTGTTGAAGAGGGTGAGTACATTGACTCTAAGATCGTGACAAGATCAGTTGAAAAAGCACAGAAAAAAGTGGAGAACCAACACTATGAGTCAAGAAAGCATATCTTAGAATATGATGATGTTGCCAACCACCAGAGAAAAGCAATTTATGCCTTTAGAAACCAGCTTCTTGATACTGAATTTGACATTGCAGCAAAGATCAAAGAGAACCGTGCTGAGTATATTGCACATCTTTTAGCTGAATGTGAAATTTATGATGGAATGCCTAAAGAAGACTTTAATGTTGAAAAACTTGGAGAGCTCATCAAAGAAGAACTTCATATTGAAGTGGATCACCAGCACTTTGTAGAAAAAGAGGTGGAAGAACTCATTAGCATGATCACGGAAATGATGGAAAACATTTATGAAGAGAAAATGTCACAGCTCGATCCGGAGCAGAGAACTGAAATAGAACGTATCTTATACCTTCAGGTACTTGATCCTCAATGGAGAGACCACCTGTATGAAATGGATGTACTCAAAACAGGTATCGGGCTTAGAGGTTATAATCAAAAAGATCCACTTACAGAGTACAAACAAGAGAGTTATAAACTCTTTACCGACCTTGTACAGCGTATTAAATTTGAAGCGGTAAAAGTACTGCAACTTGTACAGTTTGATTTCACCTCACCTGAAGAGGAAGAAGCTGCAGTTGAACAGATCAGAGAAGAGTTGGAAAATGATGTTGCAGATGCACAACTTAATCAATCGTTTGAAGAAGGTGTCATCGCTGAAGATTCTTCTGCAAGTAAGCCCATTACCGGAACGAAGAAACCAAAAAGAAATGACCCCTGCCCCTGTGGTTCCGGCAAAAAATATAAAAACTGCTGTGGAAAAAGCGGACCTAAAAAAGGTCTATTGGCATAATGTCCAAAAGCATCTCCAAGCCTAACAAAACTTTTGTTAGGCACATCATTAAACACTACTTAAAATACGACAAAGAGAATCCTTTTATTTTCATCTCTGCCATGCTTGCCTTTTTAGGTATTGCTGCGGGGGTAATGGTTTTAATGATCGCTATGGGAATCATGAATGGTACACAGCAGGAGTTCACAAAAAAGCTTTTTGTAATGAACTACCCCCTAACCATACTTCCAATTGAAGAAAATTCAGTCAATGATGATCTTGTAAAAACACTCAAAGAGAAGTTCCCACATTTTAAATTTTCTCCATACTATACCACACAGGTCATTACCAAAAATGAAGGATCTGTGCAAGGCTCTTTACTTTATGGTGTAGATTTTGACAAAGAGAGTAAGATCAATTCCATATTTGAAAAAGCCAGAGGGGACTTGAAAAGCAAATTCAGAATCATATTGGGTGATGCTCTCTCTTTCGATATGAATGCACCTAAAGGAGAGAAAGTAACACTCTACTTTTCAGAACAGACTGCTATAGGTTTTGGAACTATGCCCCTTCAAAAACGTTTTATAATAGATGGTGTTTTTGATTCTGGTCTTAAAGCATATGACAAAGCGATCATGTACACTTCTTTGGAAGCATTTGAAAAATTACTTGACCGTAAAGATGGTTTTTATGATGGACTTCACATTTATACTGAAGATCCTATGTCCGAGATCAAAGAGATCAAAAGTCTTTTACCTGAAACAGTGATAGTTGAGGGATGGTGGGAGCAAAATGGTAATTTCTTCGCTGCTATGGAGATGGAGAAAAAAGCACTGTTCTTAGTGTTACTACTCATCATTCTTGTAGCCTCGCTGAACATTATTTCATCTTTGCTTATGACAGTAATGAGCAGAAGATCTGAAATAGCTCTTATGCGTACTTTGGGAGCCACAAAACCGGAAATAAAATCTATTTTCTTTAGATTAGGACTGATCATAGGCTCTGCAGGAATTGTAGCAGGAACGCTGCTTGGAGGATTTGGAATATGGCTTCTCACTACATTTGACATCATCTCTATGCCGGCAGATGTTTATGGAACCTCTAAACTTCCTGTTGATCTTACCATGAGCGATTTTGGACTCATTATATTGGGAACGTCCATTATTATCGTACTCTCTGCACTCTACCCTGCAAAAAAAGCATCCCAGACTGATCCTTTGACTGTTCTTAGGAATGAATAAGAAATAATTACCCCGCTAAGTAAACACCCAAGTTTTTGAGAGAACGAGAAGAGGTGAGATGTGAGTGAAAAAGTCTGTAGTACTAACTGGTTAATTCAAAGATTTTTTTGCTTGCAGGTCGCCTCTTCTCGTTCTCCCCAAAGGGTGCAGTGCTTTCGCCCATATACTGCGTTAGATTTTCTCAACTTAACTATGGCTAGGTTTTTAAAAATCTGCCTTGTCTATGAACGAAATCACTGCATCAAAAATTTGGGTGTTTACTTAGCGAGGTAATAAGCTCCTTAAGGTGCTATTCTATTGAATATTTCAGGTTTTTCAATCTCTATAAATGATTTTTTCTCAGGTTCTGTCGCTTTATTAATCATATGTGCAGGAGACTGCAATGTTCTTTTAAGAATATCCAATGGCAATTTCAACAACTCTTTGCTCGCGGATGTTTGCACCTTTGGTTGAGACAAGGATCCCGTGATCTTCAATCCTACGGTCATACTCTTATCTTCACCCATAATAATATATCCAAGTAGAGGGATACTTCCTACAACTTTACCCAACTCCCTGGCTGTCTGTATTGCCATATTCATGTTGATAGTGTTTTTCTTTAAGTCTATTTCACCCTTACCGACGATATTTGCAGAAATTCCTTCTATACGGATCATGTCAAAAATGATCCGCTCTCCTATTTTTCTGAATTTTGCAATACCTTTTTTAATAGTGAACCCTTTGTTTGAATAACCCGGTTTACTTAGTGTCGCCAAAGCAGGAATTGTATTGATGAAAGCCAAAGTATTGTTATAGGCTTTAAAGTCACGCATGACCCCACCTTCTATAATGATTTCTCCATGCATAAGCTTATCGGGATCACCGGAAGCTCTAAAAGTATAGCGTCCCTTATGCAAACCTTTAAAATTAATAAGGGGATGAAGAAGCTGATCTTTGATACGAAGTGCTTCAACCCTGATATTTTTTCCTTTTTGGGTCAGTAATACCTGATCACCTTTCAACTTCCCTATGGCTTTTATATTACCGTTCGCAGAGACGTTAATGGTATAACTATCTGTTACCAGTCTGTATTTATCATATCTCAATTGACTTTTTGTACCCCTAATAGTGAGTTTTTTACCTTTAGCAGAAGATTTCTTATTTTTATCTCTACTCTCAATAAATTCTTTTAAATCAATATTGAGGCGATTTACTTTTATCAATCCTTTGTAAGTATCTACATATAATCTATTTTGAAATGCCTGCAAGGTAAAGGTATTTTTAGAAACTTTACCCTTAGCCGGTACTTGGGTATGACAGACATTATTGTTGTCATAAAAGAAGCAGATGTTTCGTTTCAGTACACCTTCATAGGTATAGGTCTTGAAATCTTTTGTCATAATGTCAAGATGACCTCCATCCACTTCAATCTCCATATTCTGCAAATAAGGCTTGATTGTTTTTAAATTCATTAGTTTGATCGTATACTCTTTGTCCCTTTTAATAATCTTTACATTGAGGTCTGGTATGTCAACGGTATAGGCTGCATAATCGAGCTTAAGAGCTACATTTTTCTTATTTTGAAGTTTGAAGAATTTTTCTTTCTTAGCACTTAAACTTAAACGATCAACGTTTAATTTCAAGTCAGCTTTTTTGTTCTGAAGATACACTTTCCCACTTACTATGGCTGCATACCACTCATCTTTGATATCAACATTTTTAAGTGTTACCACACCTTTGTCATATTGTACATTTCCTTTAAGTACCGGCAGTTTTATATTGTTAATAGTTACATCGCCTTCTTCCAGGTCAACATTGACAAATACGGAAGTTTCTTTACTGGATTCTACTAATGGAATATCTATCTTCACATCTACTTTAGCCATACTTCCTTTTTGTGAAACAGGTATATGCAGTTCATATGCTTGAAGTATTTCATGTACTACAGGGTCAATGACAGATTTTATGTGCAGGTCAAGTACAAGTGTTGTAGGTTTTTCACCTATAAGATCTACAATAGAAACTTTACTTCCATTTAAATCCCTGTCTTTATATTTTGGTTTTTTCAAATCAAAATAGAGTCCGCCCTTTTTGTAGCTAAGCATAAAACTCTCTGCTGTTACCGGTGCTAATTTTTCCTTATAATATATTTGAACATCTTCAAAAAGAACTTCAGCTTTTAAGGCATCAAAATCCATTTTAAATCCATCCTTCTCAATATTTCCTTTACCCACTAGAGAGTTGAGCTTATAATTTTTTGCCTGTACTTTATCTACGATCCAACTTTTAATTACAGGACTCAATCCCGTTTTATCTATAAGTGTCTTCAAGTCAGAAAAAGTATCACTCTTAACTGCAAAAGAGACCAATTCGTCTTCTTTAAATGCTGCGAAATTACCTTTTATATTGTAGGCATCAAATGCACCGTCAACCTCCAGCCTGTCTTTTTGCAAAAAATAGGTAAGTTTTCCGTCTATATAGATATTCTCTTTTTTAATCTTTAACATAGGAATTTCTGCAACAAGTCTCTGCCCTACTCTTTCTATATTACCAGCTATTTCGTACTCATCAGAGCCTACATAAAGGGTATTATCTGCAAAAATAATTTGATAATCATTATTTTTATAATCAACTTTTTTTAACTCTATATAGTGGAAAAAAGTAAAAAGATATTTGATAGTGTCAAAAGTGCTGTCTATGTTTTGAAGTGATGTTTTTGATCTGGTTTTAGGTATGACGATATTATTGGCTTTAAGTGTCAGTTTTTTATCGAGTTTAATGTATAATCCGTCAATCTCGTACTTGCCTAAAGTTAGTTTATCCGCATGGATACCCACTTTAAGCCACATAAAAAGAGCTACAAAAAGGACAAGAAAGAAAATGAGTGTATCACGTAAAACAACATGGAGAACATGGAGCGTATGGGCAGAAAACATTATACTTGTTTTTATCATCTCTTTTGCCTTTTACACTACTATACCCATCAAAACGACACAAACACTCTTTGTACCTCAAGGCTCTATTGGTACTATTATATCACAGCTGACTAAAAAAGGTTACGAACTCTCTATAATAGACAATTATATTATCCGTCTTATGGGCAGTCCGCAAACCGGCTGGATCCATATAGGAAAAAATGAACTGAACCGAATTGATTTTTTATATAAACTTACCTCATCCAAAGCGATGATAGAGAAAGTAACACTTATACCCGGTGAAACTTCCGAACTCTTTTTTGAGCTTCTTGCCAAAGAGCTGAAACTAAATCAAGCAAAGCTAAAAAAGTATTATCATGAATTCTCTTCTTATCCTGAAGCAGGTATCTATGCAGACACTTATTATGTTCCGTATGGCATAAAAGAGAAACATTTAATGAACTTTCTTGTACGTGAGTCAGAAAAGAAATATAAGAAGTTTTCAGAAAAAATTTATGGAAATTATGACAAAAAACAGTGGCTTAAAGTATTGATAACAGCTTCAATTATTCAAAAAGAAGCAGCAAATAATGAAGAAATGCCTCTGGTGTCTTCCGTAATACACAACCGTCTCAAAAAGAAGATGCGTTTGCAGATGGATGGAACGTTGAACTACGGTAAGTTCTCACATGTAAAAGTGACTCCCGAGAGAATAAAAAATGATAAGTCAGCATTTAATACTTACAAGCACAAAGGTTTGCCACCCTCACCTATTGGCGCTGTGAGTATTGCCGCCATTAAAGCTGCCATAAAACCGGCAAAAACCACGTATCTCTATTTTATGAAGAACAAAGACGGGGTACATGACTTTTCTGACAGCTTTAGAGCTCACAGAAAAAATGTGAAAAAAGCCAGATAAGAGATAGATTGGCTTTAAATGTTTGAGGGTAAAGTACTAAAAGTAATGAGGAGGATAGTTACTTTAATACTTTAACTCTCATTTTATACATATATTTTCCTCAATAATTGT
>JAGGRU010000194.1 GCA_021159425.1 Sulfurovum sp. | reverse complement strand
TTGAAAGAAAAGTACTTGCATTTATGCAAAGAAGATTAGGACCTATGCACGTAGGACCTTACGGATTATTGCAACTTGTAGCAGATGGAATTAAACTTTTTACCAAAGAAGATATTATTCCTCAAAATGCAAATAAGTTTATTTTCATGATTGCGCCTCTTATTACTGCCGCAACAGCATTTATTGCATTGTCAGCAGTACCGGTTTTCCCTGACTTTACAATTCCGTCTTGGATTCCGTTATTGGGTGATGTCTTTGTACCTTCCATTGCAGCGGATCTGAATATCGGTATTCTATTTGTTCTGGGAATGATGGCAGCGGGACTGTACGGTCCTTTGCTGGCAGGTATGTCACAGGCGAATAAATGGGGTATTATCGGTGCGGCAAGAACAGCAGTACAGTTTTTGTCTTATGAAGTCATTACGGGACTTTCCATTTTGGCACCTATTATGCTTGTTGGTTCTCTTTCATTTGTTGATTTTAACAATTATCAGGCAGGAGGCGTTGGTTCATGGCTTATCTGGCAACAACCGGTCGCCTTTATACTTTTCCTTATTGCAGGATTTGCAGAGACGAACAGAACACCGTTTGACCTTCTTGAGCATGAAGCAGAGGTTGTTTCAGGTTATGCAACAGAGTATTCAGGAATGAGATGGGGTATGTTCTTCATTGGTGAGTATGCCAATATGATCACTGTTTCTATTATTGCAGCAGTTGTTTTCCTTGGCGGATACAGCGTCGAAGGAATTGGTTGGATAACGATTATTTTGAAGGTAGGATTCTTCTTCTTCTTAATGTTATGGGTAAGAGCATCTTGGCCACACATAAGACCGGATCAGTTGATGTGGTTGTGTTGGAAAGTTTTAATGCCAGTAGCATTGATCAATATCTTGATCACAGCACTAGTGTTGATGGCATAAGGAGATAATATGGGTTTAGAACAATTTAAAAATAGAAATGTAGGAATACAAAACTATACAAAACTGGATGTAGGTGTTACACCTGTAACAAATATGGATAAGTTTACGCAAGTGGTCAAAAGATCTTTAAAAGGTGAACTTTTTGTAGGTCTTTGGGTAACACTTAGAGAGATGGGGAAAGCACTTTTCTTAAACAATATGCATACAGTTAAGTATCCATTTGAAAAGATGCCTATCTCTCCAAGATATAGAGCGATCCATGATATGCTTAGACTGCTTGAAAGCGGAAGTTACAGATGTATCGGATGTGGACTTTGTGAAAAGATCTGTATCTCTAACTGTATTACCATGGATACAAGATATGATGAAAATCAGCGTAAAGAGGTAAGTGAATATACGATCAACTTCGGTAGATGTATCTTCTGCGGTTATTGTGCGGAAGTGTGTCCTGAATTGGCGATCGTACATGGACCAAGATATGAAACAGCATCTGAGCAGAGAGCAAGTTTTTCACTCTTTGAAGATATGTTAACACCTATCGACAAGCTTAACTTGCAACAAGAGTATGATGGATTTGGTGCAGTTTCACCAAATGCTGATGACAATATTAAACAAACGCCATTAGCGTATTAAGGAGGAAAGAATATGTATGAAGCAGTAGCCTTTTATTTATTTTCGGTTTTAACAATAGGACTTTTCCTCATTACTGTAATGAGTAAAAATGTACTTTATGCAATGACGTCACTTGCAGCAGGAATGATCTTAATTTCAGGATTTTTCTTTATCCTGGGAGCGGATTTCCTAGGTGTGGTTCAACTCATCGTTTATGTAGGGGCAATTATGGCTCTTTACTCATTTGCAATGATGTTCTTTGATGCCACAAGAGATATTAAAGAGAAAAATACAAACCCTGCCTTAGTATTTTTACTTGGTGGTTTGTCTGCATTGGTTTTAGTGCTTATGTTTGCAGCACCTATTCACTCTGAAGCAATTCAAGCACTTTATCCTATGCATGAAGGTGTAGGTAATGCACAAGATGTGGGGATCGTACTTTTTACAAAATATCTTGTACCGTTTGAACTGGCAGCAGTTATGTTACTTGTAGCAATGATTGCAGGGATTATCCTTGCAGGTAAAAAAATGGATCAGAGTCTCACTGAAGATATGAGTGCAGATGATGAAATCTTGATACAAAAGGATGAAAAATGATAGGTTTATCTCATTACCTTATCGTCTCAGCACTGATCTTTTCCATAGGATTAATGGGTGTACTGAGAAGAAGAAATCTTTTAATGCTTTTCTTCGCAACAGAGGTTATGCTTAATGCAGTCAATATTGCGTTTGCAGCGATCTCACACTATTACAATGACTTAACAGGTCAAATGTTCGCCTTCTTTATCATTGCTATTGCAGCATCTGAAGTAGCAGTCGGACTTGGTCTTTTAATTGTATTGTACAAAAAATACGGCAGTCTTGATCTTGATGATCTTGCAAGCATGAAGGGGTAATGATGGAAAATTTAGTATATATAGCACTATTTGCTCCGTTTGCAGGTTCACTGTTCTCAGCTCTTTTTGGGATGAGTCCAAAACAAACATTCGTAGGGATCGTAGCTTCATCGTTATTGTTTATCTCTTTTGCAGCTTCAGCAACATTGGCATATCATGTTTACTCAACAGGAGCAGCTGTCCATGTAACAATGATGGAGTGGATCTCAGCAGGAGATTTAACTATTCCATTTGGGTTTCTGGTTGATCAAGTATCTGTAACAATGATGACAGTAGTTACTTTGGTATCTACTGTAGTTCATATCTATTCGATCGGTTATATGGATCACGATAAGAGTTTCAATAGATTCTTTTCTTACCTTTCAGCATTCGTTTTCTCAATGATGATCCTGGTAATGTCAGATAACTTTGCCGGACTCTTTATCGGTTGGGAAGGCGTGGGTGTCTGTTCCTGGTTACTTATCGGTTTTTGGTATCATAAAGCGGATCAGCCAAGAGAAGAAAATCCTTCCATCTCTCCGTCATGGGCAGCAAATGAAGCGTTTATTGTAAACCGTATTGCTGACCTTGGAATGCTGGTTGGACTCTTTATTATTTACTGGAATGTAGGTTCACTTCAGTATGATGTAGTTTTTGCAGCCGTTCCGGAATTAAGTGGTTCAGTTCTTAATGCAGCAGCACTTGCACTCTTTATAGGTGCAATGGGTAAATCAGCTCAGTTTCCACTCCATACGTGGCTGACAGATGCAATGGAAGGTCCTACACCGGTCTCTGCATTGATTCACGCAGCCACAATGGTAACAGCAGGGGTTTTCTTGGTGATCAGAGCAAATCCAATTTTCTCTGCAACTCCTGAAGTAAGCTTCTTCATTGCAGCACTTGGTACATTTGTAGCACTTTTTGCTGCATCTATGGCACTGGTCAACAGAGACTTGAAGAGGATCATCGCATTCTCTACTCTCTCTCAGTTAGGTTATATGTTTGCCGCTGCCGGACTTGGTGCATACTGGATCGCACTTTTCCACCTTGCCGCACACGCATTCTTTAAAGCACTTCTCTTCCTGGGTGCAGGTAATGTTATGCATGCCATGGATGGTGAACTTGATATCTTTAAGATGGGTGGACTTAAAAAGGCAATGAATTGGACTTATATCTACATGGGAGTGGCATCATTGGCACTTGCAGGTATTCCTGTATTTGCTGGATTCTTCTCAAAAGATGCCATCATTGAAACAGCATTTAACGAAGGTACCTATGTATTGTGGGCTATCCTGGTATTGACTGCCGGTATGACAGCATTCTATAGCTTTAGACAAGTATTCTTGACCTTCCACGGTAAAGCAAGATATGATGAATCGACACTGCATCCGCATGAGATGTACAAATTTGTACTGATCGCGATGTCACCACTAGCACTATTGGCAGTAATCGCCGGGTTCTTTATGGGTGGTTTTCAAACGTTTGTTACAAAACTTTTACCGGATTATGTGATGAGTGATCATACACACCATCTTATATGGGTACTTACTGCAGTGGTACTTGTATTTGCAGTCGGTGGTATATGGTTGGCATATAAAAAATATGCCAACGGGCTTAAAAGAGATGAAGAGCTTGAAAACAGCTTCATTTATAAGCTTCTTGCAAATCAATACTATATTCCGCAATTCTATGAAGAGTTCATTACAAAACCATATGCAATGCTCTCTGAACATATGTGGAAAGATGTAGATATGAAGATAGTGGATGCAACCGTAGATGGTATCGCTAAATTTCTATATAAAAGTGGTGATGGCACCAGAAAAATGCAAACAGGTAACCTTTCAAACTATCTAAATTGGATGGCTCTTGGTTCAGTATTACTTTTGGTAGTCGCAGCCATTTCTGCGATGTTAAGTTAAGGAGTCGAGATGGATAATATTTTAAGTGTATTAGTATTTTTCCCGGCGATCGCAGGATTGTTAGGATTTGTTGTAAATAAAGACAGCGCAAGAGCGTATGGTATCACAGTTGCTGCCATCGAGTTCTTCCTCTCTTTATGGCTATGGTTAAGTTTTGATTCTTCAAATGCAGGTATGCAGTTTGTAGAATTGATTCCTTTGATCCCGGATATGGGTATTGGTTATTATGTTGGTGTTGATGGTATTTCACTCTTTATTATTCTTATGGCGACACTTATGACGCTGATAGGTATGATGAGTATGACTATTACTAAAAATATTAAAAACATGATCATTACACTCCTTTTCCTTGAGATGACTATGATAGGTGTATTTGTTGCGCTTGATGCAATTATATTCTACCTGTTCTGGGAGCTTTCACTTGTACCGATGTTGTATATCATTGGTGCATGGGGTGGACCTCTTAGGGTGTATGCTTCTGTTAAATTCTTCCTCTATACATTTACGGGGTCACTTATCATGTTGGTAGGTATGCTCTTTATGGCATATGTGTACCATAATCTTACAGGTGTATGGAGTTTTGCAATTACAGATTGGTACTCTTTGGTGCTGCCGGTCAATTATCAACTTTGGCTCTTTGCTGCATTCTTCTTTGGATTTGCCATCAAGGTACCAATGTTCCCATTCCATACTTGGTTGCCATATGCTCACGGGCAGGCACCAACTATCGGTTCGGTAATATTGGCAGCAGTACTTCTTAAAATGGGTACGTATGGATTTGTGAGATTCTCTCTTCCAATGTTCCCGGATGCTTCTGTAATGATGATCACACCGATTGCTATTCTTGCGATCATCATGATCATATATACAGCCATGGTTGCTTATGCTCAGAAAGATATTAAACAAGTTATTGCATACTCTTCTGTTTCACACATGGGTATTATTATGCTTGGTATTTTTGCTATGAATGCAGAAGGTATCAGTGGTTCAGTTTTCCAAATGTTGTCTCACGGTATTGTATCAGGGGCTCTGTTTATGCTTGTAGGTGTTATCTATGACCGAAGACATACAAAGCTTATGTCTGAGTTCGGTGGTCTTGCTTCAGTCATGCCTAAGTACGCAGTGATATTCGGTATTATGCTTATGGCTTCAGTTGGTCTGCCGCTAACCATAGGTTTTGTCGGTGAATTCCTTGTACTTCTTGGTTTCTACCAAGTTTCACCTATCATGACGATCCTGGCAGGTACATCCATTATTATTGGTGCGATCTATATGTTGGCAGTCTATAAAAAGACTTTCTTCGGACCAGTGACAAATGAAGCAAATAAAACACTGAAAGATCTGGATTCAAAAGAGACTTGGTCACTTATACCATTGGTTCTGATCGTTATTTGGTTGGGTGTTTATCCTAAACCGGTACTTGAACCTATTGACAATTCTGTGAAAGCGATGGTCTCATTTATGCATGAAAAGGCAATTACTCAAGAGGCTAAAGATATGATAAAAGTAGCCAAAACAGATAAGGGAGGTTTCTAATGTTGCAACCTATTAATGTAAGTCTAGAAAGTCTTAATCTCATCACACTGGCACCAATGCTTATAGTAATAGCCGGTGCATTGATTATTTTAATACTTGATCTGATCAACAATAAGTTACATAAATCTCTATATGTTATGTTAACGCTTTTGATTCTCTTTGTCGATTTTGGTGCAGTTCTTGGATTGAATGTGAATGAGCGTGGATTCTTCGATGTAATGCTTATTGATGGTATATCTATTATTTCGCAGTTAATGATTATTGTGGGGTCTATGATATTTATTCCCTTGGCATTGACTTCAAGAAGATTCCATGAGTATTCATATCCTGAATTCTTTGCACTTTTTCTGTTTATGATCGCAGGATTCCAGTTTATGGTAACAAGTGATAACCTGATCCTTATCTTTGTAGGTATTGAGACTGCGTCACTTGCACTCTATACACTCATTGCCCTTCATAACAGATCCAATTCATATGAAGCAGCAGTGAAGTACTTTACAATGGGTGCATTGGCAGCAGCATTTTATGCTATGGGTTCTGCAGTTATTTATGGTTTGACAGGTTCTATTGAACTTTATAAAGTAGCAGAAGTAATGGCAACAAGAATAAATGAAACAGGACTAATGATCGCTATCTTTGGTTCATCAGTACTTTTACTTGTAGCGTTCTCATTTAAACTTTCACTCTTCCCGTTCCATACATGGGCACCGGATGTTTATGAAGGTGCATCTGCTCCATTGGCCGGATTTATGTCAGTGGTACCGAAAATAGCAGCATTTGTTGTTTCTATCAGAATTTTCGGTATGTATATTGACCTTGGTGTTGAGTGGGTAAGAATTATTATCTTGGTAATGGCAGTACTTACAATGACACTTGCAAATATCATGGCACTGGTCCAGGAAGATGTAAAACGTATGCTTGCATATTCGTCTATCTCTCATGCCGGTTTCATTATGGCGGCATTGGCGCTAGATACAACAGAAGGAACTACAGCAATATTCCTTTACTATGCACTCTTTATGTT
Source organism: Sulfurovum sp. (assembly GCA_021159425.1). Classification (GTDB taxonomy): domain Bacteria; phylum Campylobacterota; class Campylobacteria; order Campylobacterales; family Sulfurovaceae; genus Sulfurovum. The sequence continues at coordinate 4,228 of JAGGRU010000194.1, read as the reverse complement.
CACTAACCTTGGTGCATTTTCAATGTTATGGATCTCTCGTCATAAAAACAGAAGATTCGATGCACGATATGACCATCCTTATGAGAAGTTTGCAGGCTTTATTCAAATCATGCCAGTCGGTGCAGTGATCATGGGACTGTTCATGTTGTCTCTTGCAGGTGTGCCTCCATTCTCAGTATTCTGGGGTAAGATTTATGTAATGCAGGCAGCAGTAAATGCCGGTTATGTATGGTTGGCAATTGTTATGGGTCTTAACTCAGCAATAGCAGCGTACTACTACCTGAAACTGATTGTTTATATGTTCCTTATGGATCCGGTAAAAGATGTTGATACAATTTACTATAACCTCTCTAAGCCGTTAATGGCAGTAATTGGTTTGGCAACTCTTGCAACTGTAACAGCAATTTTCTATGTGCAACCGCTTATCTCTTACTTGTATTATATGATTAGTGCTTCAGGATATTAATTTCGCGTAGGGTCGGTTTACCGACCTTATTTAATATCTTAATGGTCGGTAAACCGACCCTACGACAACAAAATATTCTCCAACTCTTCCACAGATCCTTTTACCACATTATCAAACTGAGAATTGTTAAACGTCTTTTGTCTCTTGGCAAGTCGTGCAGTATTGGTTGTTATTTTTTCTATCATTACCTCTTTACTGTAAACACCATCTAAATAAGCCAATGTTTCTTTGATACCTATAGCTTTCATACAATTAGGCTTACGCGTATATTTTTGTTCCAACATACATATTTCATCTATAAGCCCGTCTTCAATCATCATTTTGCTACGTTCTGCTATACGCTTACGTAAAATATCTCTATCCCATTCGATCTGATAAATGGGTAAAGGAGATTTAATAGTAGGAATAGGAGGGTTATTAGAAAAATACTCTGAAGGTATCATCTTGCTTTCAAAATAAATATTAAGGGCTTTTTCTATACGATAAGCATCATTACTCTCGATCTTTGACATATATTCAGGATCCAAAGACTGAAGTAATTTATATGCTTTTGGAAGATCCAGTAAATATTCTCTTGTCTCTTTCTTACTTTTTTCACTTATTTTTGGCAGTTCACTCACGCCCTCAATGAGCATTTTCAAATAAAAACCTGTTCCTCCAACAATCACAAGATTTTTATTTTCTTTTAAACATTTTGTAACTACTTCATTGTAGAGTTTTATAAAGGTGGTTACATCAAAATCTTCATTGGGATAGATGCAGCCTATGCCAAAATGCTGCACTCCATCCTGTTCTTCTTTGCTGGGTTTGGCAGATACAATATCTATCTCTTTATAGATAGAGAGTGAATCAAGTGAAAGAATATAAGCATGCAACTGTTTAGCAACCTTTACAGCAAGGGAAGTTTTCCCTGATGCAGTTGAACCGATGATAGCCAGTTGTTTGATATTTTCCATAGCGTAATAATAGCATAGTAAGTGTTAAGAGGGTAAAATGATGTAATTATAAATTTGGGGATGATATGGGTCTTTTTGACAAAAATAATCGTTTTAATATTGCAAACCTTATTACCTTTGGAAATATTGCTGCAGGTTTGATAGCAATACACTTTATTGTGCATGGTGATTACTTTACTGCGATCATCTTGGCATGGATAGCAGGTGCTTTGGACATTGCAGATGGAAAAGTGGCAAGGAAATACAATCTCTCTACTGAGTTTGGAATCCAGGTTGACAGTTATGCCGACTTCATATCTTTTGTGGTCATGCCGTCATTTTTACTCTATTATGCGATCACTGAACAAAGTTCAGGTTTGGAACAATTGATACTTGGACTGGTCTTTATCTTCTACATCATATCGGGTTTAAGAAGACTCATTGAATTTAATATAGAAGTAGAAGTAGGGGAAGCTGCAAAATATTTTGTAGGTGTGCCAACCCCACTCGGAGCAATACTGCTTTGGGTACTGTATCTGCTATATGCTTATGGGCTTATTGGAAACTCTTATGTGATTGGTGCATTGGCACTTGTCATTGCCTGGTCACTCAACAGTAAGTTGAAAATTAAACACCCCTAATATGATGATTGAGGATTGAGGATTGAAGATTAGAAAACTGTTTGCAGATTTTTCGGAATTGGTAATGTTTAAACACTCAGTGTTTTCCCTGCCCTTTATCTTTATTGCCATGCTTGTCGCTGCAGATGGATGGTTTGGGTGGAGATTATTATTTCTGGGAACGTTAGCTGCTGTTTCTGCACGAAATTTTGCCATGGGTGTCAACCGTTACCTTGACAGAGATATTGACATACTGAATCCCAGAACGAAAGGCAGACCTTCTGTGGATGGCAGGGTTTCAAATGTCCAGATGCTTGGATTCATTATTATCAATGCTTTGCTGTTTATTGTGGTTGCCTATTTTGTAAATGATCTGGCCTTTAAACTAGCGATACCGATCTTGATGGTATTGGGTGCATACACACTGTTTAAACGTTTCTCAGCAGCCGCACACTTGATACTTGGGGTAAGCCTTGGTTTGGCTCCTATTGCAGGTGTGGTAGCAGTATCCGGAGAAATAACAGCCTGGTCAGTCTATTTGGCCACGGGTGTGATGTTTTGGGTTGCAGGCTTTGACCTCCTATACTCTTTGCAAGATATGGAGTTTGACAAAAAAAATAATTTGCACTCTATCCCTTCCCGTTTTGGTGCAAAGAATACGATGAACATAGCAAAAGTATTTCATATCTTGGCTATAGCTTTTTGGGGCTGGTTTGTATTGGATGCGAATTTAGGAATATGGGGACAGGTTTCTATTGTTTTTGCAGCAGTAATGTTAAGCTATGAACACTATCTTGTCAACAAAGACTTTACAAAGATTGACAAAGCCTTTTTTACAGTTAACGGTTATTTGGGTTTTGTCTTTTTAATTTTTATTATTTTGGAGGTAATGTAAATGGAATATATTATTATGGGAGTGCTTTTTGTCATAGTGTTGATATTCATGAGGCTGATCTTTTCCAATAGAAAATTGAAGAAAGAAGTAAAAGTACTTAAAGAAGTATTGGCAGTAAAAGATACAACTGTTTCTAATCTTGAAGCTTCACGTGTTGCAGTCAAAGAAGTTATAGATAACTTTTCCTCACATGATGAAGTAATGGAATTGGTTGAAGCAGGAGAGAGTAGAGAGAGTATTTCTGAAAAACTGGGAATTCCTGCAAATAAAATAGAACTGATCATTAAATTTGACAAAATTAAAAAAGAGAAACACCTTTGATCAGAGAGTGGCAAGAGATACTCCAACGTGCTTATGAAAGTCTAGAACCTGAGTATCGTTCTTTTCTTGAAAGTGACAATAGCTACTTTCCCTCTTCATCACAATACTTTAATGCATTTACAACCCTACCGAGACATAAAGTCAAATACATCCTTTTTGGGCAAGATCCCTACCCAAGAAAAGAGAGTGCAGGGGGTTATGCTTTTATAGATGAAAAAGTGCAAACACTGTTTTCCCCGACAGGTTTAAGTAAAGAGGTGAATCGTGCTACCTCTTTGCGTAACTTTGTAAAAATGTCATTAGTAGCAAAAGGTGATCTTGAAAAAGAAGATGTTTCCCAGGAAGCCATAAGTCAAATCGATAAACATTCTCTTATCAATTCCATAGAAGAGTTACGTATCAATTTTGAAAAGAACGGTGTGCTTCTTTTAAACACTGCATTGATCTTTACAGATAAAAAGTCTTCGACAAAACATGTGAAAGCATGGAGACCTTTTATTAAAATATTGTTAAAAGAGTTGGAAGAAGATGCACCTAAACTTATTTTGTTCGGTATTCATGCAAAAGAGTTGAAAAAGAGACTTTCTTTGGATAAATTTGAAACGATCGAGGTGGAACATCCTTATAATCACACATTTATTTCAAATGAAAAAGTGTTAAAACTTTTCTCGCCAATGAATTTACTTGAAAAGTAAAGAAATTTTGGCTATAATTTCGCTCTAAATATCGCTACTACATTTTAAATGTGCACTCATAGCTCAGCTGGATAGAGCATCGGTTTGCGGTACCGAAGGTCACAGGTTCGAATCCTGTTGGGTGTACCACTTCTTCTTATTTATATTCATATTTCACGTGATTTTGTTCGACGTACCTGATGTACGACTCTCAAAAAGCACGCAAAATCTGAACATAACTAAGAAGAAGCATTTCTTTTGTATGCCTCATTCAAAACACGCAAAAATTGAACGAAACTAAAGAGATGAACTAAATC
>JAGGRU010000342.1 GCA_021159425.1 Sulfurovum sp. | reverse complement strand
TGGTTTTACCTCTGTTTGTTTTTGCCCAAAGTCACGGGTTAAAAACATTTATAAACTCTGCGAGTAAAACCAATGGTTTGATCAAAGCAAAAGAGATCAATATAAAAGCGAAGAGAGAGCAGGTTGAAGCAGCTAAAAGTGCTTATTGGCCTACTGTAGATATAGGTGCAGATTATTCTTTGTTATCACCTAACTATTTGGTGAGTCCGGGTCAAGTAGGAAGTGCATTTGCTTCTGTGAGTGTGGATCTTTATGATGGCGGCAGAAAAGATGCCATTGTACGATCTAGAGACTTTGAACATGAAGCTTCTCTTTTTGAAAAACGTGCTTTTGAAAAGAGTATCACACTTGAGATAGTGCGTCACTATTACGGTATACAAAAACTCAAAGCAACGATCAATGCTTTACGAGAACGATCCAAAGAACTTAAAGCACAGATAAGCCGTGTTAAAAAGTTTAGAGGTGCAGGACTTTCTACTCAGGAAGATGTTGACAAACTTGTTGCAGAATATGAAAATAACAATTTTATACTTGAAAATACCAAGCTTAAACTTGAAACAAGTGAAGAGAATTTAAAACTTATCTCTGGTCTACCTGCAAAACAGTTGAAAAGAAATTATTTCAAAGAACCCAAACATATAAGGTTTGAAACATTTGAAAATATTAAAATGCTTCAAGCCTCTGCGAATGCGATTGGAGAGAATGCCAATGCTATTGATGCAGGGTATCTGCCTCAGGTCAATCTTTCTGATACGTATCACAGATCACATTTTGATGATCTGGTGACGGCACCGGGTATTAACGGAAATGAATTTTTGATAGACCATCAAAATAAATTGATGGTGTCGGTTAATATGAGAGTTTTTGATAATGGTAGGATGTCTAAAGAGAGTGAAGCTGTGAAGTATCAGAAGCTTTCACTGCTTTCCCAGATAGAGCATGCTAAGAGAGAGCAGAGAATGAATTTCAAATTGGCAAGGGAAAGTTTAAAAACGAACAGGACAAAACTTAAAAGTTCAAAATCTGCGCTCAAAGCAGCACAAAGTACTTATGATGTCATACGTCAAAAATTTGAAGTTGGCTTGGTTGATAATATTGCTTTTTTAGATGCACTTTCACAAAAAACACTGGCAGAGGCACGTTATAAAGAGACGGTTTATGATTATGAGGTTAGAAAATCCATTTATTACTATTATGCAGGGAAAGATCCCAAGGAGTTTATACGATGAGAAGAATTATTTTAAGTTTACTGTTGTTGGCTGTGAGTATACAGGCAAAAGATATTTATGCCACCTTTACGGTAGAAGCAAAAAAAAGTGCCAATCTGGCTTTTACAAGTTCCGGAACGGTAAACAGTGTTTCTGTTGAAGTCTCCTCTTTGGTTAAAAAAGGAGATCTTCTTGCTGAGTTGCAAAATGATGATCTCAAGGCAGCACTCAATATAGCAACAACTGCGTTGAAATATGCCAAAAAAGATTATGAGAGACAAGTAAAAGTAAAAAAACTTGTAGATGCTTCAAAATTTGACAGCTATCTCTTTAAATATGAAAGTGCAAAAGCACAGGTCATATACCAACAGGCACTACTGGACAAAACTTTACTAAAAGCACCTTTTGATGGCGTTATTTATGATAAGAAGCTTGAAGTAGGAGATGTCGTATCCGGTGCTATGATCCGTACAGTTTTTAAGGTGCAAAGCATGCATGAAAGAAAACTGGTTTTGGAATTTGACCAAAAATACTGGAAAGATATAAAAATCGGGCAAGTGTTTAACTACAGCATTGATGGTGACAGTAAAAAGTACAGTGGGAAAATTTCTAAAATATACCCTTTTGCAGACTCTGGAAACAGAAAGATACGCGCAGAAGTGGAAACAAAAGATTTTATTCCGGGACTTTTTGGTGATGGTACTATCACAACAACAGACACAACAACCAACAAGTAGGTAACGTATGTATAAATTAGCTATAAACAGACCTATTACAACGTTGATGTATGTCATCACACTGGTGATATTCGGATTGATGAGTTTTAAGTCTATGCCTTCTGCACTCTTTCCAAATATAGATTTTCCTATGGTTACGGTACAGACTGTCTATCCTGGAGCAGAAGCAAGTACGATCGAATCGCAGGTAACAGACAAAATAGAAGAGGCAATTTCACGAATTGGGGGGATCGACAGTATTACTTCAACAAGTTCTGAGGGTATCTCTGTTGTGATGGTCAAGTTCTTTTTAGAACGTGATATTAACGAAGCAACCAATGATGTAAGAGATAAAGTGGCTGCAGTTATTTTACCCCGTGATGCCAAAACACCACTGGTCTCTAAACTCGATATTGGCGGCGCTTCGGTCATCAATGTATTTTTAACTGCTAAAAATGACAGTATCAAAAACCTGATGCTTTTCGCCGATGAAAAAGTGAAACCAAAACTGCAAAAGATCAATGGCGTAGGGGCTATCAAGATCATAGGGTACAAAGATAGAGAGATCAAGATCTTTCCAAATCCAAACCTGCTCAATAAATTTGGGATCACTGTCACCGAACTGAATCAGATCGTAGCACGTGAAAATGTAAAAATCGGCGGTGGTAAACTCGTTTCCTCAACCAAAGAGTTTACACTAAAAACCAAAGCAGATGCTTTGTCTGTAGAGGAGTTGGAAAATATCACGATCAAAGACAATATCAAGCTCAAAGATATTGCCACTGTAAAAGACAGCTTAAGTGATGCCAAGAGTTATGCCTCCTTTAACGGTGTTGAGGGTGTGATGCTTGAAGTGCAAAAAATTTCAGGAACCAATACCATCGATATTGTTCAAAAAGTAAAAGATTCGCTACCTGAGCTTGAAAAATTAGCAGGGGATAGATTTGAAGTGAAAACTATGAATGATACTTCTCCTTTTATCGTAAATTCGCTAGAACATGTAAAGTTTGATCTTATTTACGGGGCATTCCTGGCTATTATTATTATCTTTTTCTTTTTACGAAATATGACCATTACTTTAGTATCTGCTTTGTCTATTCCTGTCTCTATCTTTGGTACGTTTGCCTTGATGGATTATATGGGATTTGAACTCAATAAGATGACTTTGATAGGGCTTACTTTGTCTATAGGTATTATTATCGATGATGCTATTGTTGTTATTGAAAATATCTATAAAAAACTCGAAGCTGGTATGGGTAAATTTGAAGCAGCCGTAGAGGGAACTAAGGAGATGGCATTTACGATCTTGGCAATTGCTATGATGTTATTGGCTGTGTTTGTTCCTGTTTCATTTATGTCCGGAATTGTAGGAAAGTTCTTTGAGAGTTTTGCCATGACAGTAGGATTTGCCGTTATTATTTCCTATACCGTAGCACTTAGTTTTATTCCAAGTTTAAGTGCAAGGGTTTTACATAAAGGAGAGAGTAAATTTTACGATCTTACTGAACCACTATTTAAAGGTTTGGAAAAGATGTATGATGTTACTTTAAAACTGGTACTTAGATTTAAGATCATTACTCTGATCCTGGTCTTTGCTGTATTTTTCGGTTCACTCTCTCTCTTTCCCAAAATTGGTATGGATTTTATACCTAAAGAGGATAAAGGAGAGTTTGAAATATTTTTAAAAGCAGATGCCTCTGTTTCACTCGAAGAGATGATAAAAAAGTCAAAAGTTGTAGAAGATATGGTGAGAAAAAATGAAAATGTACTCTACACTATTTTAAATGTCGGTTACAACACCGCCGGGGAGAAACACAAATCCAAAATTTATGTAAAACTGAGTGACAGAAAAGAGAGAACACTCAATCAAGAGCAGATCATTCAAAACTTTCGAGGTGAGTTGGAGCCCTTTAAAAAAGATATGTTTATTACAGCAGCGGCTATCCCTGCCATTAAGGGTACAGGGGTATCTGTACCTTTTCAAATCGTTTTAAAATCTGACTCATTTAAAGATTTGAAAGTGGCTGCAAAAAATTTGACAGATTATCTAAAAAAGAAAAAAGGATTTGTGGATGTTGATACAAACCTTGATGATGGTAAACCTCAAATCGATATCAATATCTTAAGAACCAATGCCAACAGATTAGGCATCTCAGCTTCGCAAATTGCCAATGCTATTTCAACAGCGTTTTCAAGTGATCTGGAGATATCCTACTTTGAAGAGAAGGGTAAACAGTACAATATTACCTTGAGATTTCCAGATAATGATAGAGTTTCTATTGAGGATATCAAAAAGATACAGCTAAAAGCGGCAAATGGTCAGTTAGTCTATCTTGACGGTTTGGTAGAGTTTTCAAACTCTACTGCCCTTGCTGCGATAAACCACTTTGACAGACAGAGACAAGTGATGGTTTATGCCGATCTCTTTGGTCTTGATCTGGGTGGTGCTGTAGGGTATACACGAGAGGGAATTGATGAACTTCTGCCCGAAGGTGTTGCTTATAGATTCACAGGATTTGCTGAAGAGATGGAAAAAACAGGCAAAGCATTTGGAGCAGCACTTGGGCTTTCCGTCATCCTCATGTTCATTATTTTAGCCATTTTATATGAGTCGCTTATTCAGCCGATCATCATTATGATGGCATTGCCATTAAGTATTATTGGGGTAATGTTGGCTCTGTATCTAAGTGGATTACAATTTTCTCTCTTTGTTATGATCGGCTTTATGCTTCTGATGGGAATGGTTGGGAAAAATGCCGTTCTGTTAGTAGATTTTGCCAATGGTGCGATGGAGAGAGGAAAAAGTGCCGATGAAGCTTTGCTGGAAGCCGGAGAAAAAAGACTTAGACCGATTCTTATGACAACGGTGGCTATGATATTTGCTATGCTGCCACTGGCTTTTGGAACAGGACTGGGAAGCGAGACAAATGCCCCAATGGCAATTTCAATCATCGGAGGGCTTTTGTCTTCCATGGTCTTGACACTGCTTGTGGTTCCTGTGATGTACCGATTTATCAACCCTGTGGACAGATGGTTGCGTAAAAGGTACGAGGGAAGAATAGAAGAATGAAAAATATAGAATTTACCAAAGAGCAGAAAATGCATATAGTGTATAAAATAAAACACTATTTCAATAGAGAACTGGGAGAAGAGATAGGGCAGTTCGATGCGGAGTTCCTTCTGGAATTTTTCGGAAAAGAGATCGGCCCCTATTTTTACAATCATGGACTGCAGGATGCACAGGGAGCGATGGACTCTCAAATGGATACATTGAAAGAGGTACTCTATACAATGGAAGAGCCGATCGCATAATCTGGAATAAAGGTAAACGATGCAAATAGTGAAAAAATACTGGATGGGGATCGTGCTGGCAGTGCTGGTCGGTATAGCGAGTGTGATGATTTGGAAAACCCTGCATCCCAAAACATTGCCTGAAAACCTGCTGCAGGGAACAGGGCGTATGGACGGTGACCTGATCAATCTCAATACCAAATATCCGGGCAGGCTGGAAACGATCACGGTAGAAGACGGCACTGTTGTTAAAAAAGATATGGTCATAGCCATACTCAAAAGTGCAGAACAGCAAGCGCAAAAAACACAGATAGAGGCACAGATAAGAGCACAGAAAGAGGTTTTTGAAGCCAAAAAAGTGGAATTGGAGATAGCAAAAAAGACGATCCCTCTTGGGCTTGAAAAAGCGAAAGATCAGCTTACAGCCAATCAGTCACAGTTTAAAGAGTTGTTAAAAAATATCGAAGTACAAAAGCGTGTGTACGAACAAGCCAAAAGGGACTTTGATCGCAGTAAAACCCTCTATAAAACCCGTGCAATAGACCCTCACAGTCATGAACTGGCACAGTTGAAAATGGATACTGAACATGACAGGCTTGAAGCGCTCAAAGAGAAGAAAGTACAGATCACTGCAATGATCGAACTTTCCAAAGCTGGAATGGAAGAAGCAAAAGTCTCACAAAAAAATTTGCAGGCTTTGGCAAATATGCTCGCATCTCTTAAAGAAGGTATCGCTGCACTGGAAGCATCAAAGAGTGGTGTTGAAGCTATGCTTGAAGAGATGACGTTAAGATCACCGGTAGACGGATATGTGGTGGAAAAGATCGCGAATGTCGGTGAAGTGATCGGCGCGGGAATGCCGGTAGCAACACTGATAGACCCTCATTCTCTTTATCTTAAGATCTTTGTCGATACCCTGCAGAACGGAAAGATCGAACTGGGTGATAAAGCGGAGATCTTCCTGGATGCTGATCCTGACCGTCCCATTGCTGCAAAAGTGGTCAATATAGCCCAGCAGGCAGAGTTCACTCCCAAAGAGGTCAGTGTCCGGAGTGACCGTATTCAACGTGTCTATGCAGTGCATCTCAAACCCTTAAAGGTAGATACTCTGCTTAAACTGGGTATTCCCGCTATTGGTGTCATCAGTATGGATGGTGAAGGATTGCCGGAGTCATTGGATGCGTTGCCTGAGCTATGAAAAATATTGATAAAAATGTCGTGATGCTGGGATGGGTAAGTTTTTTTACCGATATGGCATCTGCCATGATCAACCCTATCCTGCCTATTTTTATCGTTGTGGTACTGCATGAAGGTGTAGATAAACTGGGTATTGTTGTTGCTGTGGCTACTTTTGTATCGTATGCCCTGCGTCTGGTCTCCGGATACATTTCCGACCGTTACGGCATTGTCAAACCTCTGGTTGTAGGAGGTTATGCCCTCTCTGCTATCTCTAAACCTCTCATTGGACTCAGCTACGGATACAAGAGCATCGCAGGGTTGAAAGCACTGGAAAGGGTGGGAAAAGGATTGCGTTCTGCTCCCAAAGATCTGATGATCTCCGAGTACAGCAAGGCAAATGCTTCAGGAAAGACTTTCGGATTTCACAAGACGATGGATGTCGCCGGAGAATTGAGCGGTACACTGATCCTTTTTGGGCTGTTGTGGTATTTCGGTCAGAGTGAAGCAGTGATGCGAAACATCTTTTATGCTACGCTTGTGCCTGGACTCATCGGTCTGGTGCTGGTGGCTTTTTTCGTTAAAGATATACAGAAAAAAGACTCTTTTTCCAAACTGGATTTTACTTTTACCAAAAGAGACAAAGCAACGGTCAAGTCACTTTTGTTCTATTTCATCTTCATCTTTTTTCTTTTTAACGAAGCTTTCTTCACGATGCAGGCAAAAAGTGTGGGCATCGCTATTGCCATTATTCCTCTTCTCTTTGTTGTTTCGACAGCTGTGCAGACACTTGTCAGTTATCCTGTCGGGCTACTGATAGACAGGATCGGTGTAAGAAAAGTATTGTTTCTTGCCTATGGAAGCGGTATAACAGCACAAGTTCTTCTTTTGGCACAAAAACCCCTGTTGACATGGATCGCTTATGCCTTTTTAGGGCTTTTTACAGTAATCTCATTGAATGCCAATCGGGTACATATCTCTGTGAACAGTGACAATAGAGGTTCTGTCTATGGTCTTTTTTATGCCGGTGTGGCACTTTTTGGAGCAACTGGAGCTTATGTTTGCGGCATGCTGTGGGAACATATCGGTATATCCGGTGCTATAGTGTTCTCCCTTGGCGGAACAGTGCTTCTTCTTTTTGCTTTTCTCTTTTTGGGAGAAGATTGATGTCTGGTATTGAAGTAAAAGATGTCACTGTTTCATACAAAAAGAAAGTAGCGCTGAAAGAAGCTTCTCTCAATGCAAATTCCGGAGAGATCATTGGGTTTATCGGTGCGGATGGAGCAGGGAAGAGTTCGTTGATGCATGCGATCGCAGGTGTACTTCGTTTTAAAGGGGAGATCACTTATGATGGCCATCTTTACCACTCTCCCAAAGAGGCGGAGAAGATCAAACCTCATATCGGGCTGATGCCTCAGGGTATCGGCCTGGTACTTTATGATACGCTTACCGTAGGAGAACATTTGCAATTTTTTGCTGATCTTCGTGGACTTAAACAGGATGATGCCTACCAAAAATACAGAGACAGACTACTGCATATGGCAGGCTTGAGTGCGTTTACCGACAGGGAAGCAGGAAAGCTCAGTGGTGGGATGATGCAAAAACTCTCTCTTATCTGTACACTCCTGCACCGTCCCAAACTTTTAATACTTGATGAACCTACCACAGGGGTTGATCCACTCAGCCGTCTGGAACTCTGGGAGATACTCGATACGATCAGAAAAGAAGAGGGTTCCATTATTCTTGTCAGTACCGCCTATATGCAGGAGGCTGCCAAAATGGACAGGGTGATGCTTTTTGATGAGGGTGAGATCATCGCAAGGGGGACTTCAGGAGAGTTGATCGATTCCATTCGTCCTTATGTCTATGAAAAAGTTCCGTGTCCTGAGAATGAGTGTCTTACATTTGACGGCAGAACCTACGCACTTGAAGCACTTAATGCCTCCCCTGCCGAACCGACACTTGAAGGGCTCTTCTTTGTCAATGCACTCCAAAAGAAGAAGCCACTGTCAAAGATAGAGATGGTAGAGAGAAGTGAGGCGGTGGAAATACCGGAAATTGTGATGGAAGCAAAAGGGATCAGCAAGTATTTTGGAGATTTTGTTGCCAACGACCATGTTGATATGGAACTCAAACGGGGTGAGATCCTGGGGCTTTTGGGTGCCAACGGAGCAGGGAAGACCACCTTTATCAAAATGCTTTTGGGGCTCTATCCCATAGATGAAGGAGAGCTTATGCTGCTTGGAAAACCGATCCAAAGCGGGAAAGACCGCCGAGGTCTCAAATCGAAGATCGGCTATGTCAGCCAGCATTTTGCCCTCTATAAAGATATGACCGTACGGGAAAATCTCCTCTATTTTGCCAATATGCATAAAATTCCTATGAATACAGCACTTGAACGCATTCGCCGCTATGCCAAAGAACTCGGATTTGAAGAGTATATGGATGAACTTCCAACGTCTCTTCCTTTGGGGGTCAATCAGCGTTTTTCCATTGCGGCTGCACTGCTGCATGAACCGGTGATCCTCTTTCTGGATGAGCCGACATCAGGGGTCGATACGATCGCACGGGCACAGTTCTGGGAAATACTTAAAAAGCTGAAAGAGAAATGGGGTATTTCCATTCTTATTACGACACATTATATGAGTGAAGCTGAGTATTGTGACAGGGTCGTACTGCTCAAAGGAGGGAAGAAGATCGCCGATGATACACTTGCAAACTTCTATACCTCAAACCCCAATGCTGAAACATTTGAAGATATTTTCCTGACCTATTACAGGAGTGAAAAATGAAAATAAACACCATTAAAGCCTATATGGTCAAAGAGTTTATGGAGCTTTGGCGTACCCGTCTGATCGTCATGGTCTATCTGATGCCTCTGATGATCGTACTGCTCTTTGGTTATGGTATCCGTATGGATGTGAGCCATGCCAGAATTCTCATCATCGACAATGATCAGAGCAAATACTCTATGCAGCTGGTCTCCAAATTTGAACATACCAAATATTTCAATGCTACCATTTCCCAAATGAGTGAAAAAGAAGCACTGCACTCCATCAAACAGGCAAAAACAGATGCTATACTTATTATCCCAAGCTCTTTTGAAAAGAGGCTGCTGCACGGGCAAAAGAGTGAACTGGGTGTCTTTGTGGATGCCGCATTCCCAACACGGGCAACGACAATAGAGAGCTATATACAAGCCACCATATTCAGTGCGGCAGGTGAAGTGGCAGCCGGTATGGGTTTACAGACCAAAGGAACGATCGTACTCAATGCACGTGCACTTTTCAATCAGGCAATGAGGGATGAAGATGCCATTGTACCGGGTCTCATCGGGTTGGTACTTCTTATCGCACCGGCTATTTTGGCTGCACTGCTGATTGTCAAAGAGAAAGAGAAAGGAACGATCTTCAACTTTTATGCCTCACCGCTCAGCAAAGGGGAATTTCTGTTGGCAAAACTGCTTCCGATCTTTTTACTGCATTCAGTCAATATTTTCATACTGTTTTTGATCGCTGTTTATCTCTTCGAAGTACCTTTCAGAGGCAGTTTCATGCTCTACTGGCTCTCCAGTGAACTCTATATCCTGATCAGCCTCTCTATAGGTATGCTGATATCGGTCATTACCAAAAGACAGATCGTTGCGGTGGTGTTGACCGTTGTCGTAACGATCCTTCCGGGTTTTCTCTATTCGGGGATGCTGATGCCGATCTCTTCAATGGAGGGGGAATCCTATATTGAAGCACACATGTTCCCTGTAATGTACTACAACCATATTCTGTATGATACTTTTCTGATAGGTCAGGGGATCGATTCTTCCAAGATCATACTTTACCTGCTTATATTGCTTGGGTTTTTACTCTTCTTTTTTACAAGCGGAGTGCTTCTTTTGAAAAAGGAGATGAAATAATGCGCAGTTTTATGATCGTCCTGGGTAAAGAACTTGTCAGCTTTCTGCGCTCCACAATGCTGGTTGTAGTAGTACTTTATTCCTTCACGCTCGATATCTATGTTGCGGGTAAAGGGATACAGATCAAACCGCGTAATGTCACCATAGGGTATGTAGATATGACCGGGGGAGGCATCAGCCAAAAGATACTCTCCGGTCTCCATAAGCCCGAATTCACAGTGCCAAAAAGATTTCTTTCCCAAAAAGCGCTGAGCCAGGCGATATTCAACAAAGAGGTGATCGTCGGTATGGTGTTCGACCCTGATTTTGAAAAGGATTTCAGACAGGGAAAAAATGCCCAGCTCAATCTGCTGCTCGATGCAACGGCTGCTTCCCAGAGCTTTACGACACTGGCCTATATACAGAGCATTGTGATGGATTTTCAAACGATGGATCTGCCCATTGTGTTTAAAACACATAAACTCTTCAATGAAAATGCGGACAACCACTCTTTTATGGCGCTTACCGAACTGCTTTCGCTGATCACAATGCTGGTGATCATCCTTACTGCGATCGTTTTTGTCAAAGAAAAAGAGGAGGGAACCTGGGATATTATGCTCTTGATGCCGGTTAACCCAAAGATCATCATTTTGGCAAAAAGTATTTCACAGGTACTCATCGTCATGGCAGGGACGGTCATCTCGCTGGGATTTGTCGTTTTCGGAGCCTTTGATATCCCGATGAACGGTTCATTCTGGGCCTTTATGCTTCTGACCTTTCTCTATGCATTTTCGAGTGCCGGCATAGGGCTTTTTGTTGCTGCTGTCTCCAAAGATGTCATGCAGGTGGCACAGCTCTCCATCGTCATCATGATGCCGCTCATCTTCCTCAGTGGTGCCTGGACACCGGTCTATGCCATGCATCCGGTGTTTCAGAAACTTTCTCTCTTTTCTCCTCTGAGATACTATATAGAGGGAACGGAAAGTATCTTTTACCGCGGCACGGCATTTGTTGATCTGCTGCCATACTTTGCCGGTGTACTGACGCTCGGTGCACTTTTGTACTGGTACGGTTTTAGAAAAAT
>JAGGRU010000232.1 GCA_021159425.1 Sulfurovum sp. | reverse complement strand
TTGCCCAGATACCTATGCCTGAACTGTGAAGACGTATACGTACACCTATTTTAGGTGTTATTAGCTTTTCAATATTTTTATTGAATTCATGATTTACCTGAATGATGGTTTCAAGTTCTCCAAGACCTTCTATGGTGATGGTGATATTGTGTCCCATTTTGGCTGCGATGAAACACAGAGAGATCATCTCTTTATCTTTAAAACCGTTCACAGTAATGGGGGCACCTATGGGAGTTTTAGTAATAGCAATGATAAGTTCTGCTTTGCTTCCTGCTTCCAACCCGTAGTTATAATTCTTGGATACATCCATAAGGGAGTGTATGAAGTTGGGGAACTGATTGACCTTAAGGGGAAAAACGGCCTGGAAAGACCCTTGATAGTTAAATTCTTCCTTAGCTTTATCAAAAGTGTCAAAAAGAGTTGAGATCTGTTTTTTTATGAGATGGGGAAAACGAAGTAACAGGGGTCCTTTATAGCCTTTTTCTCTTATGTCTTGCGTGATCTGCAACAGGGAGGGTTTGGAAGCATGATCGATATTGATAGTATCATTTTGAATGATAAAATTTTCATCACCCCAAATATCCAAACCAAAGTCTTCCATACTTTACACCTTATGCACTATATTGCTCTAATTATAGCAAAACTTAATCTAATCTTACCTATAATTAAACTAATGAATACAGAGTTTATAACATATGAAAAACATCAGCAGCATATTGAGCTTGTCTCTAGAGGAGAGTGGACATTAAAAAGTTTGCCAAAGATCAGGAAACAATTAAATATACTTTCGTTCGATAAAAAAATTATTTGGGACTTTTCTCAAATAGATGATTTTGACTCTGCCGGTATTTTATTGCTTATGGAGTATTATGAGGTTTTTTCTAAAAAAAACAAAGTGGAGCTCATAGGATATACTGAAAGTCAAAAAGATATGTATGATCTGCTCAAAAAAAGTAATGAAGAAATTATCCCTCCTAAAAGTAAAGGATTTTTGGAGAGCATAGGTAAAAGCAGTTTTACTGTATACGATGATTTAAAAGATTCTGTTGCTTTCCTGGGACAACTTTTTTCTACACTGTTCCATACATTGTTAAATCCTAAAAATATGCGTTTTAAAGAGGTTATATATCACATACATCATTCAGGCTTCAATGCACTGGTCATCATAGGTCTCACTTCTTTTTTGGTGGGAATGGTAATAGCCTATCAGGGGGCAGTCCAGTTGGCAAAGTTCGGTGCGGATATTTTTATTGTAGATACGGTAGGTATCTCTATTGTAAGAGAATTGGGACCGCTGATCACGGCAATTGTCATAGCAGGACGAAGCGGTTCGGCATATACAGCGGAAATAGGAGCAATGAAAATAACAGAAGAGATCGCTGCCATGCGTACCATGGGCTTTGATCCTTACAGCTTTTTAGTATTGCCCCGTATTTTTGCGTTAATGATCGCTTTGCCTCTGCTGATCTTTTTTTCTGATATTATGGGTATATTTGGCGGTATGGTAGCATCAAGTATGCAGCTCAATATCTCTTATACCCAATTTATTGACAGACTTTATGAAGTTTTAGAAGTTAAACATTATATTCTCGGAATGATAAAAGGACCCGTATTCGCATTTATTATTGCGGCAGTCGGATGTTTTAGAGGCTTACAGGTTTCTGACAACACAGAGAGTATAGGTCTGCATACCACTGCTTCTGTGGTCAATTCCATATTTTTTGTTATTGCTTTTGATGCACTCTTCTCAGTCATTTATACGAAGCTTGATATATGAGTCCGGTAATTGAAGCCAAAGGCATTGTGACACGATTTGGTGAACGTACGATTCATGACAACCTTTCACTGCATATAGATAAAAATGAAATTTACGGGGTCTTGGGAGAGAGTGGTTCCGGTAAATCTGTACTGATGAAAGAGATGATCATGCTCCTGAAACCTAATGCGGGGGAGATCACTGTTCTGGGTCATAAGCTTAATAATATTGGCTATCAGGAGGCACAGGCATTACGCAGAGAGTGGGGTGTCTTATTTCAATTTGGCGCACTTTATTCTTCTATGACGATCGCAGAAAATATTGAAGTTCAACTTAAAGAGTATACAGATATATCTCCAAAAATGCGTCATAAACTTGTACAGTCCAAGATAAGCTTAGTAGGGCTTGGTTCCTATGTTGGTGCGCTTTATCCTTCAGAATTGAGTGGAGGTATGATAAAGAGAGCAGCATTGGCACGTGCTTTAGCCATGGAGCCCAAACTGCTTTTTTTAGATGAGCCTACATCGGGTTTGGATCCGGTAGGTGCACGTAATTTTGATAATCTCATTGTAGAGCTTAGAGACAGGCTGGGAATCACGGTTATGATGATCACGCATGACTTGGATTCTATTTTTGGCATTGTAGACAGGATGGCAGTTTTGGCAGATAAACATGTGGTAGCAGAAGGTACATTGGAAAATGTGTTACAATCACAACATCCTTTTGTTGAAGAGTTTTTCAAAAATGAATACACAAAACAAAAATATGTCGATAAGATAGGAATAAACAAGGTGGAACATGTATAGTAGAGTGAATTATACTATTGTAGGTATTTTTGTATTACTCTTTGGAGCAGGATTGGTATGGTTTACCTTTTGGCTTGCCAAATATGGTATACATCGGGAATTTGATACTTATAAACTTTATATGACAGAATCTGTTTCCGGTCTCTCTAAAGATTCGGTCGTGAAGCTGCGTGGTGTTGATGTAGGACGTGTAAGTGTAATACGTATTGACCCTGAGAATATTGAGCATGTTGAAATTTTTCTAAAAATAAACAGGGGTATCCCTATTAAAAGAGATATGACCGCACATACGACCATGCTGGGTATTACCGGACTTTTAGCTATTGAAATAGATGGAGGAAGCAATGCTGCAGAGAACTTAAAACCTACAGAAGAGTTTATTCCTGTTATCCATACAACTCCTTCCTGGTTCGATAAAACCAAAGATGGCTTAGGAAGTTTAACAGATGACCTCGCTGTGATATCTGAAAAATTGAGAAAACTGCTAAATGATAAAAATATAGACACTGTAGGGAAAATACTTGACAACACTGAAGTGCTTACAGGCAAGGCAGTTACTTCACTGGATGGCATAGATACATCTCTTGAAGAATTTAAAAGTTCCATAAAAACAATGAATAAGAATTTTGAAGGTGCAACAAAAGATTTTAAACAGATGCAGGCTGACTTTGCAGCGATTAAAAAAATAACTATTCCTACCATTGATTCACTCATGACAACATCAAAAGACTTTGATCGAGTAATGCTTAAATTTGAGAAGAGTTTGGACAGAGGGGACTACAATGCCAAAAAGATCCTTGAACCGACTATCGTAGATATGGGTATTTTATCTGAAGAACTTTCTGATTTAAGTAGAGAACTGAAGCAGAGTCCCAGTGATATATTTTTTAAATCCAGAAAACCCAGAAGAGGACCAGGAGAATAAGTTATGTTGAATTTTAAAAAGTTTTTTCTTATTGTAAGTCTGTTCGTAGTAAGCGGATGTTCATTGAAAGAGGCTGCACCTTTAAAAGTATATACCCTTAATTCAGGAAATGTTGCTCCTGTTGCTTATAGTGATTATCGTAATAAAACCATTAAAGTTTCATATCCTCAAGCTTTGAAAGAGAAACTATCAAATGGTATGTCTTATTCATACAGTAGCTCTGAGAGAGGAGAGTATCAAAATTCCCAATGGTCAAATAATGTCGGTAAACTCATTCAGGGTAATATCATTCAAATATTGGTTCAAAGCAGGATCTTTAAAGCGGTGCTTCCTTATGAATCAACAGCAGGTGAAGATCTCAGACTTGAAAGTACTGTCTTTGACTTCTCGCACTATGTAAGAGGTGAAGCAAGCTATGCGATTGTTTCCATACAGTTCAGCCTGATCAATACTGATAGTGGGAAACTTATAAAAACAAAAAGATTCACCTATAAAGAAAATACACAAACTCTCAATGCCAGAGGTTATGTTGAAGCTAGCAACAGAGCTATGGCTAGGTTAAGTAGAGACTTGGTAGAGTGGTTGCATTAATTTTTTCATCCATCTTGAAAATACAAATTTAGTAATATCATGAAGGAAACTTGACACAAGGTGACTAAAGTTGTATAATAACGCATAGTTAAACAATTTTAAGGAGTTATTTTATGAGTATATTAGAAAAATTAACGAACCAAATGCAAGGCACTATTGAGTCAGGTGTGTCACTTGCTTTACATAATAAAAATCAGGAAGTTGACCCAATACATCTTATTTGGGCATTGTTGACCAACAGCGGTTCCATTCTGCACCAAGCACTTAATAAGATGAATGCAGATAAAGCTGCCATCGAGTTGGAAGCAAAAAGTATAGCAAATAAGCTTCCTGCGGTTTCATCTGTCACAAAAGAAAATATTAAACTTTCACAAAATTTAGTTCGTTCACTGCAAAATGCAGAGGGTGTCATGACTGCAAACGGAGATCAGTATCTTGCAGTAGATGCATGGCTTATGGCAAATACCGGTGAGGGTTTTATTGCAGATACGATCGGCAAGTATGTTGATATCAGTGAATATGAAAAAACCCTGGAGAGTATTCGTGGAGGTAAACAAATAGACTCCCAATCCGGGGATGAAACACTCGAAGCACTTGACAAATATGGTATAGACTTGAATCAAAAAGCTTTAGACGGAGAGTTGGATCCCGTTATCGGCAGAGATGAAGAAGTACAGCGTATCATGCAAATTCTGATCCGTAAAACCAAAAATAACCCTATCCTTATAGGTGAACCGGGAACTGGTAAAACAGCTATTGTAGAAGGGCTTGCACAGCGTATTGTCAACAAAGAAGTACCATTGAGTCTGCAAAACATGCGTGTTATTTCATTAGATATGTCCAGACTCATTGCAGGTGCGAAGTACAGAGGTGAGTTTGAAGACAGACTCAAAGCGGTGATAGATGAAGTAAAAGAGTCTGCAAATATCATCCTTTTCATTGATGAAATTCATACCATTGTTGGTGCGGGAGCAGGTGAAGGCGGAATGGATGCCGCAAATATCCTTAAACCTGCACTTGCACGTGGTGAGCTTCATACTATAGGAGCAACTACCCTCAAAGAGTATAGAAAATACTTTGAAAAAGATACTGCCCTGCAGAGACGTTTCCAGCCTGTTAAGGTTGAAGAACCAAGTATCAATGAAGCCTTGCAAATACTCAGAGGTATCAAGAGCAGACTTGAAACACACCACAATGTCATCATTACTGATGCAGCGTTGGTAGCTGCTGCGAAGTTGTCGGATAGATATATTACCGATAGATTCTTACCCGATAAGGCTATCGACCTTATAGATGAAGCTGCAGCAGAACTAAAAATGCAAATAGAGTCTGAGCCTACGGATCTTTCAAAAGCAAAACGTGAGATCTCTACACTGCAAGTTGAAAAAGAAGCTTTGAAGATGGAAGAGAGTGATAAAAATACTTCACGTCTTTCCGAGATAGAAAAAGAGTTGGCTGACCTTGAAGAGAAGCGTATGTCACTGCAAAGTCAGTTTGACAATGAAAAAGAGGTCTTTAACCAGATAGCAGAAGTGAAAGCTACTATAGGATCACTCACAAATAAAGCAGAGCAGGTGAAACGTGAAGGTGATTTCAATAAAGCTGCTGAGATAGAGTACGGGCAAATTCCTGCTGAGGAGACTAAGCTTCAAGCCTTGGAAGATAAATGGACTCAAATGATGTCTGAGGGGACACTGCTTAAAAACTCTGTAGATGAAGAGATGATAGCCAGCATTGTGAGTCGTTGGACAGGCATCGCTGTGTCCAAGATGATGCAGGGAGAAAAAGAGAAGATCCTTGCTATTGAAAGCATTCTTAAAGAAGAGGTAGTAGGGCAGGAAGAGGCTCTGAAGGCTGTGGCACGTGCCATCAAACGTAACAAAGCAGGGTTGAGTGATTTGAACAGACCAATAGGGTCTTTTATGTTTCTTGGGCCTACAGGTGTGGGTAAGACCCAAGTAGCCAAGACACTTGCAAAGTTCCTCTTTGATTCTGAGAAAGCACTTATACGTATAGATATGTCTGAGTATATGGAAAAACATGCAGCGAGCCGTTTGGTGGGTGCACCTCCGGGATATGTGGGCTATGAAGAGGGTGGTCAACTTACTGAAGCCGTAAGAAGAAAACCTTACTCTGTTGTGCTCTTTGATGAGATTGAAAAAGCACATCCTGATGTGTTTAATACACTCCTGCAAGTACTTGATGATGGTCGTTTGACAGATAACAAAGGGGTCACGGTAGATTTTAAAAATACCATTATTATCATGACATCAAATATTGCCTCAGACAAGATCATGACCATCACTGACGCTGAAGAGAGAAGAGCCGCGGTAAATGAAGAGCTTAAACGCAACTTCAAACCAGAGTTCCTCAACCGTTTGGATGATATGGTTATCTTTAACCCGCTTGATCTGGATGCCATTACAAGTATTGTGGATATCATGTTTACAAGTATTCAAGATAAACTTGCAGAGCGTGACATTACTATTACGCTTACACCTAGTGCTAAAGCATACATTGCAGAAGCCGGTTTTGATCCTGTATATGGTGCCAGACCACTTAAAAGAGCTTTGTATGAGGTTGTTGAAGACAGACTGGCTGAATTAATACTTGAAGATAAAGTCGTTGAAGGATCTACGGTAGCCTTCGATGTTGTGAATGGAGAGATAGAAGTAAATATCTCTTAATATGTATAAACACGATAACAACACTTTTCTTGTATACTATAGAGAATAAATGAGGAAAGGATTTTAAAATGATAAGAAAACAATTTAAAAAGATCGGTATGATCGGTGCTGTTGCTTCAACTTTGTTATTTACCGGGTGTACCCCACAAGAACAGGCTTTTGCTACCGGTGCGGCTGTAGGTGTCGGTGCAGTTGCTCTGGCATCATATAGTTATCCATATTATTATGATCAACCATATTACTACTATGGCGGTAGATATATGTATGGTGGATATTACAGAGGTGGATATTATCACTACCGTGGAAATAGATATAGATCTGGACACTATTATAACAATGGTTACAGATATTATAATGGTCGACGTTACAGAGCACAATCCGGACGGTATGGATATTATAGGAATAGAAATGACTACAATAACCGTAGTAGATATAGAAATAACGGAAGAAACAACAACTACAATAGAAACAGTGGTAATTACAATAGTAGAGGTAATTATAACAACAGAAATAGTGGTAATTATAACAACAGAAACAGTGGTAATTACAACAGAACTTCCAGATCACGTACAACAAGTAGACAGTATAGATAGATCTTTTTATGGCCTCTCATCTTTTATGAGAGGTTCTATACAGCAATAATTTCTAAGATTTTCCCCACCATCAATCCCCCAAAAGTTCCAACAATATAACCCATCATTGCCATAAGTACTCCTATAGGGATCAGGGCTTTAGAATAGGCAGAAGCTAAAATTGGTGCTGAAGCTACGCCCCCAATATTTGCAAGTGATGCAACTCCCAGAGAGAATAGATCAAGTTTGAATAATTTTGCACATATCACCATAATGATCACATGTATAAAGATAATGACAAACCCGGCAAATATGTAGAGTGGAGCTTCTGTAAGCTCTGCAAAGTTAGCTCTTGAAGCAATGAGTGCAACGATGAGATAGAGCATCATATTTGCTAAAACAGATGCACCTGAGAGTTTTGCCAAGGGTGTCATCGCAAAGAGTGTACCTGCCAAGGTTGCCAAGATGACGATCCATGTTGTAGTGGTTAAAAATGAAGTAGTTGGGAGAAATGCTGCCGTAGTTTGTGAGGCTAGAGATACAATGACTGCTGCACTTATTAACAAAGAGATGGAAATAAAACTGACAGGATCTTTTGCTTCCTCTTTTAAAGCAAGTCTTTTACCTACTTCATCTATAGCAGAGGTATCGGCGTTGCTCCAAAGGTTGAATTTTTTGGAAAAAGGGACCAGGGCGAGAAGTATCATCACCCATATTGCATAGTCAATAGAGTCAATGAGCAGGGTATAACCCATGGCAGAATCTGGCAAAGACAATGCTCCCTGTATGGCGACCATATTGGCTGTACCGCCCATCCATGAGCCAGAGAGTGCAGCAAAAGGTTTCCAGGATTCTTCTCCAAAGTACGTATGTAACAGAGTAAACATTCCTATGAAACCAAGGGCAATACTACTTGAAGCAAGAAAGAATGTCAGCAACATTTTTTTACCCAGTTTAAAGATCTCTCTCATATCGGCAGAGAGTAACATGAGGAAGATCATGGCAGGAAGCAGATTAGACTTTACTGCTTTGTATGTAGTTGTTACTGACTCTGATTTCTGCCATAATCCAAAAGTAGAAAATAACATGACCACAAAGTAAATAATGACAATGGCAGGTAAGTATTCAAATATCTTTGCTTGGGTCTTTTTCTCGGTATAGACGATGGTTGAAGCGATTAAAATAAGCACTGCAAGGTAAATAAATCCATTTTCTATCATTAACATTTGTCCTTAATATTATAAAATATACGGTATAAAAAGTTTAGTGCTTTTTTTATATTCAATATACGCTTCATCATGTCCACACCATAGTATTTCTTCTCTTTTAGCTTTTAATACAAGTACCACAATAAGTGTTAGAAAAAGAAGTAATTCTATAAGAGTAGGGGTTGCAACAAGTACAGCAAACATCATTGTTATAACAGAAGTGTACATAGGATGGCGAATAAAACGGTAAGCACCGGTTGTGATGAGTTGGCAACCCTCTTTTAAATTTGGTTGTATATGGAAATTATCTCTTTTATTGTGACCTATAGCCCACAGTCCTATGATCAGACCCAAAATAAAAATAGCTATTCCAAGTACTGAACTTAATACACCGTGAGAAAAAAGTACCATAAGCCCAATAAGTCCAAATTGCAAAAGAACTAAGAATTTAGGGTATGTATTTTCTTTCACAGTAGACCCAAGCCTAAAGCACGTATCTCTTTATGTTTATGAAATTGAAATGTTTTATACTCTTTTGTGATGGGTTCAATAATAGTGATATTTCTATTTGCATTTTTAATATGTGTTTGGGTCTGGTTGTAAATGAGCAGTCGCATTGACTTTTCAAACATTTCTATCACATTTGCAGTTTTAAAGAAATTATCGGGCATTGCTTTTTCAAAAGAGTTCTCTCCCATGACATCTACAGCTAAAACATCATTGAATGTGGCTTCATTTACGCCAAGGTTTTCACAAAGAAAACCGTCACCGTATGTTTCCCCATCAATAATATGTTCTTCAAATACGCCGGGTATTGCCATAGTTGAGAGTAGCGCATCTTTGATAAACACATCATCCAAAGCAGTAAATACTTTTTTATGTCCGTTATTCAAGTTTGTAGCGATGAGTTTAAGAGGAATAAGCGTATCTTTCATCTTTCTGTCTTTAAAAAGAGTATCAAATATTTTAGCGATCTTCTCATTTTCTACAACAGCATTGCCGGAAAAAGAAAACTTTATCCAGTTGAAGACATTGGAAAAACTTTTAATTTCTTCGAGTATTTCTTTCTCTTTCATACCAATAGCTATAGATGCACCAATAATACCGCCCATACTTGTACCCACAATTTCATTTGGTACAATATTTTGTTTTTCAAGGTCATGTAATACACCCAAATGTGCAATACCCAAAGCACCGCCACCTGAAAGAACCAAAGTAAAGTTTTCTGTATCAAAGTTTTGTATCATGGAGTTTCTTATCTCTTTTTATTATTAGCTTTTTTGCCATCAGGCTTTTTCTTGTATTGTGCTGCTTTAGATCTTTTTTCCATTCTCTTTTTATGAAAATCATACCCGCCTTTACGTTCAATGAGTGACTTTTTCTTTGGCTGTTTCTGTCTTGGCTGCTTGTCTGTCAGCTCAAAGCCCGGATAGATGTCTCTTTTGATGTTGAGTTTGAGATTTTTTTCTATTTTTGAAAAAGTATTATAGTCCAGGGTTGTCAAAAATGAGATCACTTGACCTTTATGACCGGCTCTACCTGTTCTCCCAACCCTGTGTGTGAAATCATCAGTGTGTTCCGGCAGTTCATAGTTAATGACCATTTCAAGCTGCGGAATGTCTATACCTCTTGCGGCAATGTCTGTGGCTACAAGTACTTGTGTCTTCCCGCTTTTTAGAAGGGCTAAAGATTTTGCTCTGGCTCCTCTGTTCAAGTCTCCATGTATAATGGATGTTCTGATCTTTTTGCTCTTGAGATATTCATAAATTTTATTGGCATGCTCTTTGGAAGAGGCAAAAAGAAGTATTTGATTGAGGTTTTTGTCTTCAATGAGTTTGGCTACGAGTTCAGCTTTTCTGCCTTTGTCCACTTTATAGGCTTTGTGTACGATAAAGTCAACAATATCTCTTCTCTGACTTACTTCTACAATAGCTGGAGATATCAAAAACTCTTTCGCCAGTTTTTTAATATTCTGAGAAATAGTTGCCGAGAACATCAGCGTTTGCCTAGGCTGACCACAGTAGTTTAAAATAGCTTTGATCTCATCAAGGAAACCAAGGTCAAGCATAGTATCGGCTTCATCCAAAATGACAGTAGTCACATGTTCAAGGTTTATTTTCCTGTCTGCAATGAGAGACTGTAAACGCCCCGGTGTCGCCACAACGATGTCTGTACCTTTTTTAAGGCGTTCAAGTTGAGAACTTTTAGGTACCCCTCCTTGGATCTTTACATTTGTAATATCCAGATATTTCCCATAGTCATTAATAGAACGTGAAACCTGATCGACCAGTTCAATGGTAGGTACAATGATCAAAGCTCGAATGACCTTTTGATCTTTTTTCACTACTTTTTGTAACTTATTCAGTAAAGGTAGAAGATAAGCAGCAGATTTTCCTGTTCCAGACTTCGATGCACCCAAAACATCTACACCCTTCATGGCAACAGGTATGACCTTGTTTTGGATGGCAGTTGCATTCTCATATTTAAAATGTGCAATGGCTTTTAAAATGTCCGGGTGTAAGTTTAGTTTTTCAAATGCTTTGATGTTATTTCCTTGGTAGTGCTATATATTAATGTAATTATATCAAATTTATTAAATACAAATGGTAGGGTCGGTTTACCGACCAATAAAAGATAAAGTATGGTTTATTTTAAAAGCCCATAAAAATCTCCAGGTGCATCTACCTCAAAGAGTAAAGGTTTGTTACTTTTAGGATGAACAATGCTAAGTCTCATAGAGTGCAGTCCCATTCTCCCACCTTTTGTTCCGTAACGTTCATCACCCACGACAGCATGTCCAAGCCAAGCCATATGTGCCCGTATCTGATGTTGTCTTCCTGTTTCTATGTTG
>JAGGRU010000352.1 GCA_021159425.1 Sulfurovum sp. | reverse complement strand
CGTGATGTATATATTTATTTGGGTGAGAAATACCCTGAAGAAAGCACATTTGCAAGTATTCAGTTAGCGGAACAGAGACATATGGATTCAGCACAAAAACTTTGTGAGAAGTATGGAATTGATACTTCCATCATTGATGAAAGTGAAAGTGATTATGGTTATTTTGAAGTGACTTACCTACAAGATCTTTATACGAAGTGTCTGGAATTAAGTGGAAATACTCTGCAAGATGCCCTGGCGGTTGGTGTACTTGTTGAAGAGACTGATATAGGTACATTAACTGATACAATTGAAGGTGAATTAGGCGAAATGCCTGATGATGTGATCAATACCTATTATACTTTAAGAGAAGGGTCTTACAACCACCTTGAATCATTTACTGCAAGACTTGAAAGAGTTTAAGAAAAGATCATCTAATGATACATACAACAAATGAAGATTGCTTACAACCTGAAGAGATTGTAAGCAAGTATTATCAGGCATTTTACAGTAAGGGTGATTTGAAGAGTGTTAAAGATCTCATGACAGAGGAGTCCTACTATATGGCATTGGAGCCTTTTGGAATGGGATTGGCTTTTAAAGATCCGGAATTTAAAATAAAGTGGGATAAGATAAAAGAGAGTTCGGATGCATTGGATGAAGTAGAAAAAAAGATCTCTGAAGAACTTCTCTCCCGTAATTTGTTACATCAAATCGATATTAAACAGGTAGAGCCAAATGGTCCGGAGAAAAAAATTGTCCATTATGAAGAAGATGCTAAAAAGAAAATGCTTTATTTCTCCAAAGTAGATGAACATTGGCTAATAGACTTTTTTGCCGGTTGTCCGGTTTCTCCAAAGCCACAAAGTTATTTTTCCAAAATAAAAGAATGGATTGTCAATACTTCCATCATTTAAATAGAGTGAGTAATGCTCTCTATGTCATAAAGTGCTTGAAGTAAACTTTGAAATCGCATGGTAGACATCGTGAGTCTATTGAGTTCCATTTTTGAAGTTGTGCGGGAGATATAGGGGTTATGTAAAGATCAAGAGTTGATCTACAACTCTTTAGCTCTTTTGTAAGCTTCTTCTATGGCATCCATACATGCAGCACGTACATTTCCATCTTCAAGTGCAGCATAGCCTGCTGCTGTGGTACCACCAGGACTCATCACAGCATCTTTTAGCAGTGCAGGGTGTATCTCTTGGATGAGTGTACCAAAGCCTGCGAACAGACCACGCATCGTTGCCATGGCATCTTCTCTTTTGAGTCCCTGTTTGACTGCTCCGTCCACCAGTGCTTCAGCCACGAGAGCCAAATATGCAGGACCGGAACCGGCAAGAGCCGTTGCAATATCTATCTCTTTTTCACTCTCCAGCCATAAAGTAGCACCTACCGCCCCTAAAAGTGCCTTTGCCTCTTTTTTAAATTCCTGATCACCGGTAAGCGTGGTCATGGAAGCTCCCACAGATGCTGCAAGGTTGGGCATAGCTCTGACAACAGCTTTAGGTTTAAAATGTTTTTTGAGTTTTTCAAGAGAGGTACCTGCTAAAACAGAAAAGAGTACTCTGGCTTTTCCTTTTAGTTTTTTAGAGACCTCTTCAACATTGGCAGGTTTTACACAGAGAAGAACGGTCTTCTCGGAAATATCAAAATTATCAAGAAGATATTTATCTACTTTGACACCAAGACTTTCCTCAAAAGTATCCAGTTTCTTCATATTTCTGCCTACAACTTCAATGTTGTATTTATTTTTAAGACCCCGGGCAATACTAAGTCCCATATTTCCGTTACCTATAAATGTGATGGTTTGCATATTTTGACTCACTTGAATTAAATTGGGTAGATTATAGCATATGTTTGATTTTTCTTTATCTTTAGATATAATTATCCAATACTAATTGAAAGAAGGAATGATATTGCCAACTTTATTGAATAAGAATGGTTTTAAATTCTTCTTTTATGCAAATGAACATGAACCCAAACATATTCATATTATGAATAGTAGTGGTTTTGCTAAGGTAGAATTGAAAAACTTAAAAGTTGTCCAAAACTACCTAAAACCTAAAGATTTAAAGCATGCGCTTGAAATCATGAAAGAAAATAAAAAAGAGTTTGAAAGGATATGGGATGAGTGGTTTAATTAAAGGCAAAGAAGTTCACTTTGATGACTTATATTTACATGTAAAATTGACTGATGACAGAATTATATCTACGCCTATATCATGGTATAAAGCATTACAAACAGCAACTATTTCTCAACTAAAAGATTATAAGTTTATTTGTTTAGATACAGGTATTGAATGGGAAGCGTTGGATTATCATCTTAATATTGAAAGTATGTTGTTCGCTTCAGAAGAAAAAGTCGCTTAGTATAAATTTAATTATAGTAAATAGGAAATAATAATGGAAATATTTTTACAGGAAGCAAAAGCATCAAGCAGGGTATTGTCTACACTGAGTGCTGCGGATAAAAATAGAATTTTAAGAGAGATGGCACAAGCCTTGAGAATCAACACGAGTGACATACTCAAAGCAAATGCCCTGGATATGCAAGATGCAGAGACGAATAACCTCACCTCTGCACTCAAAGACAGACTACTTTTGGATGAAGGTCGTGTGGATGGTATGGCTGTAGCCATAGAAGAGATAGCAGCACTGAAAGAACCGGTTGGACGGGTATTGGATGGCTGGGTGACAGAAGACGGATTGAAGATCGAAAAAGTTTCTGTGCCGATCGGTGTGATCGGGATCATCTTTGAATCACGTCCAAATGTAACTTCAGATACAGCAGCACTTTCGTTTAAGTCTTCGAATGTCTGTGTGCTTAAAGGGGGAAAAGAGGCACAATATTCAAATGAAGCCATTGCAAAAGTACTGCAAAGTGTACTAAAGAGCAATGATCTCCCTGAAGCACTTATCTCACTCATTCCTGATGCATCACGCGAAGGTGTGGCAAAGCTTATTAAAATGGACAAATATGTAGACCTTATAGTGCCGCGTGGCGGTGAAGGGCTTATCCGTTACGTAAGTGATAATGCAACCGTTCCGGTGGTAAAACATGACAAAGGACAGTGCCATACTTATATAGATGAAGATGCCAATGTAGAAAATGCTATTGCTATTGCGATCAATGCGAAAGTCCAAAGACCGGGTGTATGTAATTCTATGGAGACACTGCTTGTGGATGAAGCTATTGCAGAAGAAGTGCTCCCACAACTTAAAGTGGCTTTTGATGAAGCACACACTGAACTTAAAGGCTGTGAAAGAACACAAAAAAGCATAGAAGTAGCTCCTGCGACAGAAAAAGATTATGATACGGAATATTTGGCAAATATACTGAATATTAGAGTAGTGGATGGTGTGAATGGTGCCATAGAGCATATTATTCAACATGGTTCCGGCCATTCTGAGGCGATCATTACAGAAAATATTACTACAGCGGAAGCTTTTTTAAACGGTATAGATGCAGCATGCGTGTATGTAAATGCTTCTACACGTTTTACAGATGGTGGAGCTTTTGGTTTTGGTGCTGAGGTAGGAATAAGTACAAATAAACTACATGCGAGAGGACCAATGGGAATAGAAGGACTTACTACCTATAAATTTAAGATCTATGGTTCGGGACAGATAAGATAAGCATCACTAAAGTTTGCTTAGATAAAATAACAAAAATATTACAAATGGAGTCAATATGACAATTACAAATGAAAATAGCGTAGTCGGGATCGAGTACGAAGTAAAAGAAGCTGGTACAACAGAGATCGTAGATACAAACAAAGGTGCAGAGCCACTGGAGTTCATTACAGGTAAAGGTCATGTTATCCCAGGTCTTGAAAATGCACTTGTGGGCATGACTGAAGGTGAAAGCGGAGACATTATGGTATCTGCTGCTGATGCATATGGAGAAGTAAACCCGGAAGCAAAACAAGTTCTTCCGTCTGATCAGTTTGAAGGTGTTGATCTTAAAGAAGGTATGACACTTTACGGTCAAGGTGAAAATGGAGAAACTGTACAGGTAACAGTCACTTCTTTTGACGATAAAGAAGTAAATGTAGACTTTAACCATCCATTGGCTGGTAAAGACTTAATGTTCTCTGTAACGGTTCTTTCTGCGAGAGAAGCAACAGCTGATGAAGCTGCTTCCGGTCAAGTTGGTGGAGCACAGGGTGAGAGTTGTGGGTCGCATGGTGGTGGTGACGGCTGCGGCTGTAGTCACTAATCTTTTGTCTGATTTAGCATCATCTTTGTACAAAAAGATGGTGTTACATTCAGTCACCTACTGTAAGTAGGCTCCTTTATTACACACCATCTTATTTGCACAAACCTAATACTAACTCAAACAAAATATTTAGGACTATCTCATCTATTTTCTCTAAAAACATGACAATTCGACATATTTTTACTCTCTCTCATCTATTCTAACTATAATAACACTATGCATAACTATTCAACACTGGAAATTCAATCTATTGCCCTACTGATCATATTGTTTTTCTATTTTTTATTTAAAATAAGAGCTTTATTTAAAAGCTTTGGAAACAAAAGTCTGTTAAAGCGTAATAGAACGCTCAAAAAACTAAAACGTCTTTCATGGGATGATTTTGAACTTTTGTGTATGGAACTTTTTGAGAAAAATGGTTGGACTGTAAAAGGAAATGAGCAAAAAGGTGCAGATGGGGGTGTTGATATTTGGATGCAGAAGAGATCGATCATGAAAAGAAAAATATCTGCTATTGTGCAGTGTAAACGCTATGATGATGCAATGGTAACGATAAAGGTCATTAGAGAAATGTATGGATTGATGTATGAGTATGATGTAGATAAAATTTATATTGTTACTACCAGCCGTTTTACAAAAGAGTGTTATAAGTTTATAGAAGGAAAAAATATAGAGTTGATCGATGGTAATAAACTGGTACAGATGATCAACTAATCCTCGTAACCTGTGTTTAACAAAGATTAGGGGTTAATTTTAACATGGTAAAATACGTTAATTTTAATGAAGGATAACGTATGTCAATCAAATGTGCATTTTTATTTCCAGGTCAGGGATCTCAGGCTGTTGGGATGGGACAAGACTTTTTTAACAACTCTGATGTTGCTAAACAGATGGTAGCGGATGCTACAAAAAGAACAGGTATTGATTTTGAAGCTCTTCTTTTTACTGAAAATGATGATCTTGAAAAAACAGAATTTACACAACCTGCAATTTTACTTGTATCTTCAATAGCACATAAACTGTTTGAAGATGAAATGCCGATCAAACCTGTATATGCACTTGGACACTCTTTGGGTGAATTTTCAGCACTGGTATCTGTAGGTGCCATAGACGCTATAGATGCAGTTGAGTTGGTGAATCTTCGTGGTAAACTTATGGC
Organism: Sulfurovum sp.; assembly: GCA_021159425.1. Lineage (GTDB taxonomy): Bacteria > Campylobacterota > Campylobacteria > Campylobacterales > Sulfurovaceae > Sulfurovum. The sequence goes on along the minus strand of JAGGRU010000352.1, from coordinate 6,039 downwards.
GGAAGCCTGTGCCGGTCAAGATGTAGGAATGATGGTCTCTCTTGGTCTTGATGATGAAGTGGTTGAAGAGATCTGTGATGCACAGAGAGAAGCGGGGTTGAAAGTGTGGCCGGTAAATTACAATGCAGCAGGACAGATCGTCATTGCCGGACTTAAACCGGATCTTGAATTATTAGTGCCTATTTTAAAAGAGGCCAAAGCAAAAAGAGCAATGCTTCTTAATATGTCGGTGGCAAGTCATTGTCCATTGCTTGAATCTGCGACTGCGCCATTGGCTGCAAAACTCACAGAAATGTTAAAAGATGAATTCATAGCACCTGTTGTTTCAAATGTAACAGCTAAGACATATAATACAAAAGCAGAGGCATTGGATCTGCTTCCTAAGCAACTGGTATCACCGGTACTGTATAAGCAGTCTATTGCTGATTTTGATGATTCTGTTGATTGTTATGTTGAATTTGGTCATGGTGGTGTACTTAAAGGTCTGAACCGCAGAGCAACGAAAAAACCTCATTTTGTGGTTTCGGATATGGAATCGTTACAGATAGCTATTGATGAAATAAGTAAATTGGGTTAATATGCGTAAAATAGCGATCATGGGTGCGATGCCTGAAGAGATAGAGCCGATCATTGGTAAATTAGAAAATGTAAAAGAGACGGTTTATGCGGCAAACAAATATTATGAAGGTATATACAACGGTAAAGAAGTAGTTGTTGCTTATTCAAAAATAGGAAAAGTTTTTGCAACGCTTACTGCAACGATACTCATAGAGAAATTTGCTTGTGACACACTTCTTTTTTCCGGTGTTGCAGGTGCGATCTCTGATGAACTTAAGATCGGTGATCTTATTATCGCAGAGGGTGTGTCTCAACATGATCTGGACATCACTGCATTTGGGCATCCTTACGGATATGTTCCTGAGGGAGAAGTGTGTATACCCACAGATATGAACTTGAGAAATATCGCTAAAGATGTTGCTAAAGAAAAAGGTTTAACACTAAAAGAGGGTATTATCGCTACTGGTGATCAGTTTGTGGCTAATGAAGAGCGTAAGAATTGGATCGGCTCTACTTTTAAAGCAGATGCCTTAGAAATGGAAGGTGCAGCGGTAGCGGTGGTTTGTTCATCCCTCAATATTCCTTTCTTTATTTTACGTGCTATTTCAGATTCTGCAGATATGGATGCAAGTTTTAATTTTGATGAATTCCTGGAGAGTTCAGCAAAAATATCTGCGGACTTTATTTTAACGATGGTGGATGCGATTGACTCCTAATAATCGTAGAGCGGCTTCCAAAATGATTCCTATTAGTAAGAAATTACTAAAGGTTATTGGTAAAACCAATGGAGAGTTCAGACTCATAGGTGAGGGTGATAAGATCCTTGTTGGACTCAGTGGAGGTAAAGACTCACTGGCTTTGGTCCATGCGATGAAACATATCCAACGTCATGCTCCATTTAACTTTGAGTTTGAAGCCTGTACCATCAAATATGGCATGCCTGATGAGCATTATGATTTTTTGACTAAGCATTGTGAAGAGTACGACATTAAACATACGGTGTATGATACGAATATCTTTGAAATTTCCCATGATGCCATACGTGAAAACTCCTCTTTCTGTTCCTATTTTTCCCGTATGAGAAGAGGTGCACTCTATACTTTTGCAGAAGAAGGTAGATTTAACAAGGTAGCTTTGGGACATCATTTTGATGATACCGTAGAGAGTTTTTTTATGAATATGTTCTACAATGGTTCTATGAGAGCTTTGGCACCCATTTACAAAACAAGCAGAGGTTTTCACCTCATACGTCCGCTTATTCAAGTAAGAGAATCACAACTGCGAGGTTTTGCAGAAGATAATAATCTGCAAGTTATAGGTAATGAAGCTTGTCCTGCTATGTTAAAAGATGTAAAAATGCCTCATGCAAGAGCTTCTACAAAAGCCTGGTTGGCAGGACTTGAAGCAGACAATAAAGATATTTTTAAAATGTTCAAAGCTTCATTTAAACATATATATGATGATACATTTTTAGATCCTGAACGCTGGGACAGAGATGATATTTCAGTGAGCAGTGAGCAGTGAGCAGTGAGCAGTTGATAGCCTCAAAGGCTGGGAGAATTGATAAAATATTGGCAGAAGTTTTAGAGGTAAGCCGGAATCAGGTTGAAAAGCTTGTGAAAGATGGTTTAGTCTCTGTGAATAATAAAGTCATTACTAAAACCAGTTATAAAGTTGCAGTGGGTGATGTGATCACTTATGAATTTAAAGAAGCGGAGAAACGCGAAGCTGTAGAGATAGACTTTGATGTTGAAATACTTTATGAAGATGAGTATCTTATGGTGATCAATAAACCTTCGGGTTTAGTAGTTCATCCTGCTCCTTCGGTGAAAGAAGCTACACTTGTTGACTGGTTGGTAAAAAAAGGTATTTCTCTTTCCACTATTTCCGGAGAAGAACGTCATGGTATTGTCCATAGAATTGACAAGGAGACTACTGGTGCATTGGTAGTTGCCAAAGACAACAAAGTACATGAAATGCTGAGTGAGCAGTTACAGGATAAAAGTATGGGGCGTTATTATCTTGCATTGATAGACTGTCCTTTAAAAGATGATATCGTGGTAGATAAGCCCATAGGGCGTAATCCGAAGAATAGGTTAAAAATGGATGTTGTACCTCATGGTAAAGCTGCAAAAACTGCGTTTAAAAAGCTTTTGACCTCTGCGCATGGTGTAGAGTTGATCGCTGCAAAACTTTTTACAGGAAGAACCCATCAGATACGTGTACATCTAAACACTTTGGGACGTCATATTCTGGGTGATGATTTATATGGTTTTAAGACCAAAAGAGATAAAATAGCACGAGTTAATCTACATGCATATCTACTATATTTAGTCCACCCGATAACCGGTGAAAAAATGGAGTTCACAGCCCCGCTTTTTGATGATATGAAAACCTATATGACAAAATATTTTGATCAAGATGAGATAGATGAAAAGATCGATCCTCTTACGCTTGGTTCTGGTTTTATGAAGTAGAGTAGGTTCAATTATATAACACAGGACTCTTATGCCACATTTAAAAGTTACTTCTTTTGATACCTCTACTATAGATGAAAAAATTGCTAAAAGTACCATATTTACTTTTAGAGCAACATCACTGACAAGTAATGACGAAATTATTGGTGTAGAACATGGCGGTGAAGAGTTTTTACTGCAGATAAAACCTACTGAAAATGATACTCTTGTAAAATATGACAAAGTCACAAGACCGCTCAAGGTCAACCTCTTAAAAGAGGCACTGGATATTATTTCTAAAGAATTTGATCTTGAAATACTCTCTTCGAATATTGCCATCTCTAACACAAAAGCGGCACTCTCCTCTGAATATTTTAAAAAAATAGAAGATTTTGAAGACATCACTTATCCTAAAGAGAAGATCTCTGTTGAAGTGGGTTTTGGCTCAGGTCGACATTTGCTTTATCAGGCTCAAAAAAATCCGGATACACTTTTCATAGGGTTGGAAATACATACACCTTCAGCACAACAGGTACTCAAACAGATAGAGTTGCAGGGGATCGATAATATTTGGGTTGTTAATTATGATGCCAGACTTTTTTTGGAAATGCTGCCTTCAAATGTATGTGAACAGATATTTGTACATTTTCCGGTGCCTTGGGATAAAAAACCACATAGACGTGTGATCAGCCCCTCTTTTCTTGATGAATCTATGCGTGTGCTTAGAAAAGAGGGTAGATTGGAATTGCGTACAGACAGTGATAATTACTTTTGGTACTCACTGGAAACTTTTTTTGCTGTACCCAAAACAGAGGTAGAGATACGTAAAAATGAAGCCTTGGAAGTGACCAGTAAATATGAAGCCAGATGGATAAAACAGGAAAAAGATATTTATGATGTGTATATAAAATGCCGAGAAATTTCAGAACCTAAAAAATTGAATGTAGACTTTAATTTTAATACTGTAAAATATCAACAGGGATTAGAGAATGAATTAGTGAAAAAACCACAAGTTTTTGATGGATATTTTGTGCATTTTGAACGTATGTATAAAATTGCTGAAGAGAGCCTCTTGATCAAGTGTGCATTTGGAAGTTTTGACAGACCGGAACATAAATACATTTTGTTAGATAAAAAAGGTTGTAGATATTTTGTCTCTTCCCCGGTAAAAACAACTGTAAACTATGAAGCACATAAAAAAATAATGGAGTTGATAGATAATGTCTAACGTAATTAACGCGTCACATCTTACACTTGCATATGATAATGGTGCACAAGAGATCATTAAAGATGCAAATTTCAGTATCAAAAAAGGGGAGTTCGTTTTTATAACCGGACCAAGTGGTTCAGGTAAATCAACACTCTTAAAAGCACTTTACGGACAGATCAAACCAAGTGAAGGAAGTCTTATTGTAGGCGGACTTGATCTGGCAAATATAAGTCAAGGTAAACTTCAGGAACTTAGAACCCATATGGGGATCATATTTCAAGATTATAAACTGGTAAATGAGTGGACCGTTTCAAAAAATGTCGTTCTCCCTTTGATGATAGCAGGATATGCTGTAGATGTACAGAATACGCAGGCAGAGAGGTTGCTTAAGCATGTCAAACTTTCTGAACATGCCGATAAATATCCTATGGAATTAAGTGGTGGAGAGCAGCAGCGTGTTGGTGTTGCAAGAGCATTGTCAAAAAATCCTGTGGTTATTCTGGCAGATGAACCTACGGGTAATCTTGATGACTATTCATCGAATGTGATCTGGGATCTTATGGAAAATGCCTGTCAGCAACTCGATACTACAGTTCTGGTGGTCACACATAAAATACCAACGATATTTTCTTTACCGTACAGACATTTGATCATTGAGAGTAAGGGTGTATATGAAGTTCATTAAAAATCATCTTATGTTCATACTGCCTCTTATGGCGATCTTGCTTGGAATAGAGTTTTTTCTTGTCTTTGACAGAACGACGAATACTTATGAAAAAAGTCTTAAAGAGGGTTACTCTATGCTTGTTGTTGCAAAAAAACCCCTAAAGCTTACAGACTTTAAAGCATTGAACAGTCATATTGACAGTGCTAAAAGTATTAAAAGAGAAGATATTGTCTCTGAAGTTGCAAAAGGAATAAGTAAAAGTACAACAAAAGAGATACTTGATGCCTTACCGTACTTTTATAATGTAAGCTTAGACTCTTACATGCGTACAGCAAGTTTGGACAGGATCAAAAGTGATCTTGAAGCCCATAAGAATATTAAAAAAGTGGAAACGTTTGGAAGTTCTTACAGTTCAGCATACAGATTGTTTGAATTTATTAAATTTACCTTGAAACTCTTTATTGGTTTTATGGCTGTAGTGAGCCTTTTTCTCATCATTAAACAGATGGAGATATGGAAATATGCACATAAAGAGCGTATGCAGGTCATGGAGATATTTGGTGCTCCTCTGATGTTAAGATCGGGAGTTCTTTTTAAAGTAGCTATTTTAGATGCTTTTGTAGCAACACTGTTGACTTCGATGTTCTTCATCTATATTAAGTTTCAATGGGCAGCAACAAGTGGAATTGATATCATGATGCAAAAACAGGAAGAGTTATTCAGGGTGACTGATATAGGTATTCTTTTAGGTTCTGCACTGCTCATTGTTATTATTGCAGTATATTCTGTAGTATTTTCAAGCAGGGGAGTACAGGAGTGAGATTCTTAATTCTTTATTGCTTTATAGTCATTGCTTTGGTGTATGGTGCAACAACTACTACCAAAAAAATAAAAAGTTCTAAAAAAAATCTCTCTGCTGTAGCGAGTCAAAAAAAGAAGGCGAGCAGACAGTTAAGTAAAATAGCAAAAGATATTAAAAAAGCAGAAAAAGATATAGACTTTCTTGATATAAAAATAGATAAACTTTCCCGTGATCAGAATGAAACAGAAGTGAAGTATATTGCACTTAAAAAAGAGTTGAAAAAATCAACTCAGGATTTTGAACAGACAAGTCAAGACTTGGATCAAAAACGCAAGAAGTTCATCTC
>JAGGRU010000200.1 GCA_021159425.1 Sulfurovum sp. | reverse complement strand
GATTTAAGAGAATCATCCAAACTGAGTGATCTTATGTTTATATTGCTGGTAAAAATAAGTGTAAAAATATTTATTTTTTCGATCGTTGCTATTTTTATACCTTTTACATAGATGACCGGCTTGATCAAAGTCAAAGAGAACACACCCTCTTCAATACTTTCCTCATTGATCTCTATATCTTGCTTTGCAAGCTCTTTTTCAAGTGTGAAATAAAGTTCCTGCTTTGGCATAAAAAGTAAAAGAGCAAACCAAAAAACAATAAAGGTTATGAAAATATTTTTTACCATTTGCATTTGAACTCCACATCGTAAGATGAATCATTTCTATTTATTTTTAACTCTTGTATTTGAACTGCCATACTTAAGATATTTATAATCAACCTATTCAACTCTTTTGGATCAAGATCCTTATAGCTAGCTGTTAATTTTTTACCCTTTTTACTCCATTTTACCTTAGATGAGGGTACAATTTTTTCCAGCTTGTTTACTTTTTTAGAAACTTTTTTATCGGCCCATGTTTTTTGAAGTGTAATAAGTTCTCTAAATTCTCTTACGGTATGTTTGGTGCTCAACATCTCTTGGGTACGTGAAGAGATTTGATTGTTTTTATATAGAAGCGCATATAACATAAGAAGCAAAGATGCCACGACAATGAGTTCATTTTTATAGAGTTTCCAATTCATAGTTTTTCCTCTATATGAACGACATTACCTGTCACAACCTTTGCAGAGTTAAATTCAGATTTTTTGGCTAACTGAACTAAACGTTTTGCCACTTTTGCATCAGAGCAGACAAACTCTATTTTGAACGCTTTTTCATTGAGCTTGAATGATCCTATTTTCACACCTTTGAAGATCATACCTGCAAGTGTTTTAACTACATCTCTTTTTCTTCTCTCATTTTTATCGATCGCTTGATATTTTGCAGCAATACTCTTTCTGGTATAGTCACTCTGCAAAGAGGGGTTCTCTTCTAAAAGCGTTTGCATCTCTTCCTGTGTCGCTTGAGAATCATGCGTATATCTCCAACCTTCAGCAAAAAACATCAATGCAAACAGTGTAAAGAATCCTGCTAAACCGATGGTTTGTCTCTTGCTTAAAATAGAACCATGTATTCCTTGCAGGGTCACACCTCTTTTAGGTGTGAAGCTATCATTAAAAGTCACAATATCATTATTTTCTTTCAATGCTAGCTGTGGGACCACAACAACAGTGTTATCCAAAGAAACCAATGCATCCTTCTCTCCCAATAATACGGGAGCAGCAAAAGAGGAAGATGCCTGTTGTGCAAAAAAGATCTTAGATACCTGTTCCGGCTTAATACTTTTTGAAAGAAGGAAGTCACTTATGGCTTCCGGATCATAAGCAATGAAAATCCACTCCTCTTCTTCTTTGTATACAAGATAATCATATTTTTCAGAATTTTCAAACAAACCATCAAAAAGAGAAGGTGCTATTCTTTTAGCCTGATAGAGATATTTGAGGGGTAGTTTCTCTTTTTTGAGTGTATAAAATTGTGGCGTAAGCATGATGTTTACAGTGTGAGATAAGGTTTGTTCTTTCATCCCGGAATATGCTAATAATAACGCTTTACTGTTTGCCAAAAAACTCAAAATTCTTTACCTCTCCTTCAATATCTTCAAACTTAAAAGCAAACCTTTCACCCTTATAATCATATTGTACTTCACATTGTGACTGGGCTAAAAAATCTTTTGCAAAAAGATTTTGATTATATGTCCCGCCATTGTTCGGAATAAATGTTTTTAGTTCAAGTACACCAGGTACCCACTCTTCTTTGACCGTGGGTAGATCTATGTCAAAAAGAACTGCTATAAGTTCTGCCGAAATGTAATTTCCGTCTATAAGATTCTTTCCTGCAGTCTTTGAAATCTTATTAAATACAAAAAACTTTTTCCATAGAACCTGACCTACGTTATCGTCATCTGCTTCAAATTGATATCTGTCCAAAATACCTTCAAATTGTTTAAATGATATAATACCATTTTTTTGTCGAAGCCTGCTTTGTTCTTTTTGCACAAATTTACCTTTAACCCCTATCTCTTCACGTATCATCTCTTCAAGTCTTGTTGCATCTTCCAGATCATATTCTTGTACAATTGTTTCAAAAATATTCTGTACCATAGAGGAGTGTTCTGACATATTCTGCTCGTTACCTGACCCCAGCCAGTTTATATTTACCCCATTTGCGAGAGGGGAACACTGAACGATAACTGAAAATCTACCATCCTCAGAAGCAAAAGGGATAGGCGCAATATAAAGGCTAGAATAGAGTGTTTTTTTCTTCTTAAATTTTGTAAATATCTGCTTAATATCTGCATAATAAAGGTTACCCTGTATCATGGCTTTAGTTGTGCTCGCGTCTCTTCTTGCTTCATCAAGATAGTTAATAAGCACTCCCGTCAAGGCAATAATAACCGTCAAGGCAGACAAGGTAATAATAAGAGCAAAGCCTTTTCTGTGAGGTACGCTATGAGGTAAAGTATGTTTGGTTTTATCCATATAAAGGCTCTATTAAAGTAAAATCGTATATTATTATCGTAATATTATACCCAAGCAAACTAAAGGATGTAAATGAAACAGAACACTAGACTCAGAGCAGGGTTTTCCCTTATTGAATTACTGATCGTTATTGTTATTTTGGGAGGGCTTGTAGCTGTTGTTGCTCCGGGACTGATGGACTCTGCCGATCAGGCAAAAAGAGATACTGTTTGTCTTAAAATGAATGATCTCCAAAAGAGATTTGACATGTTCAAACTTGATAATGGAAATTACCCGGAAACCGAAGAGGGATTTGAAGCACTTTTAAGCAATCCGGATACAGAAAAATATCCTAATTATCGTGCTAAACCCTATCTTAAAAAATTACCAAAAGATTCATGGAAAACACCATTTGTTTACCTGAAAAAAGGTGATGACCTTGAGATCATATCTTTTGCAGCAGATAGAAAAGAGGGGGGAGAAGAGAACAATAAAGACATACTCTTTTCCGATTGCAACAAATAATTATTTTATATGCTGGACAAAAAAATAGCTAAGAGGCATAAAGGGTTCTCTCTTATAGAACTCCTTGTTGTTATCATCATTATTTCCCTTGTCTATTTTTTAGGATTTTCCGGCATCGACAAATATACACCTAAAGCCAAAGCACTGACTCCCCTTAATTTAAAGAGCAGCATTTTAAAATCTGAACTGTTTCAAGGCAAAGCTACACTGCTTTGTATTAATAAGTGTCGTTCCTGTTACATAAGAAAAGATATTAATACTCCTTTTGAAGCGTATGAAGAAGGTATTGACCTTAAAGATATAGAAGCCTATACTTTAGATGAAAGAGATTCACTTCAACGTATGGATTATGGTCGCTACCAAGATAAAAAAATATGTCTGATGCTAAATTTTTATGCCAATGGAAGTTCTACACAAATTATTTTGAAGAATGAAGATGCCGTTTATTTTTTACCTGCTTTTTTTGATGAGCCTCAAAAAATAGATTCTCTTGAAGATGCCAAAGAGATCTGGCTGCATAGCAGTCAGCTTGTATCTAACAGTGGAGATTTTTATTGAAAACACTATCTGTTATAAAAAATTCACAGCCTGCATTTACCCTTATAGAGGTTCTTATTTCAGTGCTCATCTTATCTGGCACTATTGTGTATGTGCTTAAGATACATAGTCAAAACCATGAACAGATCGTTTATATTTCTGAAAGGAGTAAACTCTCTTTGCAAGATTCTCTTTTTGTGGCAGATGATACACTCAGATACCATAAAGATACAAAAACTGCATACGATGTTGTAGAAAGATATTTTAAAATAGATGATTTGAAAAGCAGAGAAGTATTAAAAAAGATCTCCAGAGAGTATTTCATTCCTGAGCCCATTCAACTCATAGCAGATGAAAATGAGGCACCTTCTGCAGTGGTTGATGAAATAAAGATCAAAGACAAGTTTTCCTCTTCTTATTTTCATTTTAAGATCAACTCATTTTAAAAAATACAGCTAAAAAAGTTATAATATCAGCAATTAACAGCAAGGACAGTAACACAGATGCTTTTTAAGTACAAAGGTTTTGACAAAACAGGAGAAAAAGTCAAAGGAACAGTTAATGCAAATTCCAAAGAAGAGGCTGGACACAAACTTCGTACGCTAAATATATATTATGAATCTCTATCTCTGACTAAAGAGTTTTCACTCGAAGTCTTTTCAAAACGTCAAATGCCTGGTGAACTTCTTGCTACTTTTTCAAAAGAACTTTCATCTTATTTAAACTCCGGTATGACAATACTCACAGCTATCAAATTACTTGAAAATCAACATGAAGGTGAAAAAAAATATCTCTCTTTTCTTAACTCTATCAAAACGATGATAGATGAAGGAAAGTCACTTTACAATGCTCTTAACTCTCAGAAAGTCTATGCACTTCCTGAATTCTTTGTACAGAGCCTTAACATTGCAGGGCAGAGTGGGAAAATGGTAGAAGTATTAACAAATATGGGGAATTTCTTCTCTGCACAGAACAAAGTGAAGAAGCAAGTGAAAGGTGCTATGGTCTATCCTACCATCATCTTCACTGTTGCCATTGCCATGACCTCTTTTCTCATCGCTTTTGTAGTTCCTAAAATTACAGAAATTTTTGAAGACACAGAGCAGAAACTTCCTCCCATCACACAATTCGTACTGAATCTCAGTGATTTTTTAACCTCGTATTATATTTATCTTATTGCGGGGGTCATACTTTTTGTTGTGCTGTTCAAAGTTTCTTATGCAAAGGTAGATACTTTTCATAGAACGATGGATGGCTTGTTGCTTAAAGTCCCTGTACTTGGTGCACTCATACAGAACCATGAATTGGGAAGATTCTCTTACATCCTTTCACTTATGTTGAGTTCCGGCGTTGCTTATGCACAGGCTGTTCAACTTGCCACAGCCTCATTTGGGAACTATAAACTCATAGAACTTTTTGAACATGCTTCCATTAAAGTACTTGAGGGAAATAAACTCTCCAATGCACTGCAACTTACAAAAGGTGTCAAGTTGAAACGTAACTTCATGCAGTCTCTTGCCCTGGGAGAAGAATCAAGTGAAGTAGCCAATATTTTAGATAATATTTCACATCTTTATGCAGAAGAGAATGAGGACAAGCTGAAACTTTTACTGGGTCTTTTAGAACCGTTTATGATGCTTTTTATCGGCGTTGTTGTCGGAGTGATCGTCTCAGCAATGTTACTGCCGATCTTTACTATGACGCAAGGATTAAAATAGTATTATACTGACAAATAATACTAATAAGGAAAATGAATGATAAAAAAATTAACACTTTCTATACTCTTAGCTTCCAGCGCCCTCTACGCTGATACCATCGGGGGAGAAATCTCTCTTGGAATATATAGCCATACTCCTAGTGGCAGTGCATCCTATACGCTTCCCGGGACACCGCTTAATTCAGCTGTTGACTTAGAAAATGATTTTGGATGGAGTGATGATCAAGATATTATTCTTAAAGCTTATTTTGAGAGTCCAATACCTTTTATGCCTAATGTCAAGTTTGCCTATAGCAATTTGAATCAAGAGGGTACAGGAAATGTGACTGATTTTTCATGGGGTAGCATTGGTGGAAAAGGTGATATAGAGACAGACCTTGCACTTCAAGTTTATGACGTCACAGCCTATTATGAAATTGTAGATAATGTGGTTGAACTGGATGCTGGTCTGACCATGAGATACCTCAACGGGGACATCACTGTGACGCCAACTGTAGGTTTTGATTTCACAACTCCTTTTGGGTCAATATCATCTCCTTCAATAGGGGTACCCTACCCAACTGATATAGATATGTGGATTCCGATGCTTTACGGAAAAGCAAGATTTAATGTACCCAATATGGATGTATCCTTGCAATTGGAAGCCAACGTTATCAGCTATGAAGAGACTACTTTCTATGACTATGAACTAAGTGCACGATATACGTTCTCTATGGAACTTGGACTGGAAGCTGGGTACAAGTCTGCACACTTGGATAGTGAAGACCTTACAGACGGGCTTATAGTGGATGTGGACTTCTCGGGTCCTTATGCATCTATCGTTTGGGATTTCTAATGGCAAAAAAACGATTTCGTGATGTAAAACAAGGTAAAGAAAAAGAAATCGTTATAGAAAAACCCCATTCTGCAAACAAGTGGAATTATGCCTCTGCCGGAATCAAAATAAAAGCATTTCTTACAGATTCATTTATGCTTGTTATGCCCATAATGTATGTCGTATTTTACCTTATAATGGGTGGACGAGAAGGCTTTGCTGAACATAAGGCTATGGGATGGATCTACATCCTGATCCCCCTTGTGATCGTGCAAACAATTTTCATGTTCAAGACAGGACAAACGCCAGGGTACAGAGCTTACAAAATTACTCTCATTGATGACACTACAGGTGAAAAACCTTCACTTTTCATCATTCTTTTCAGAAACCTCTCTGCCATACTCTCTCTGTTTACATTTTTTGGCTGGATCATGATGTTTTTTAGAAAAGACAAAAAAACACTGCATGATCTTTTGAGTGGAACTGCCATTGTAATGAAGAAATAACCATTCTCTAAATGCCAAATCTTAAACAAAACACTTCACTTTTCTCACCTCTTTTGGGTGCATACTACTTTTTTTACTTTGCACTTGTGGGTGTGTATGTTATTTTTATGCCAAAAGTTTTACTTGATCTGGGATACTCTACTGTTGAAGTTGGTATTATTTATGCAGCAGCACCATTTATGCGTTTCCTGCTCCCTTTTATTTTTCGTCACTATCTGGCACTTACCACGAGAGTATATCTGCTTTCATTGCTCTTCACTTTTATAGGAACTGTTATTTTTATAAACAGTGTTGAAAGTTTTTGGCTCTATCTTCTTGCCAATTTACTTTTTGGTGCTTCTATGGGTATCTCTCTCCCCTACATAGAAACTATTGCCCTCTCCTCTTTATCGAAGAATCGTTATGGAAAAGTGCGTCTTTGGGGCTCTTTGGGCTTTATGGGAATTGCTTTATGGCTGGGGAAAATACTTGAAACACCTTATGAAGCACTCTATTATTTAAGTGCCATGGCGTTCTTCACCTTCATTTTTGGTGCACTTTTAACAAAATACGATACGACTTTACATGAATCTGCACAGGATGATGTCAGTTTTTCACTCAGTAAATATTGGGCATTTTGGACTTCTGTCTTTCTTATGCAGGTAGGCTTTGGAGGATTTTATAACTTCTTTACTATTTATGAAACATCCCATGGAGTCTCTCTTGAAATGGTAAGTTGGATGTGGAGTTTTGGTGTGATCTGTGAAATAGTCATGCTCTATTTTCAGGGACCGCTTCTACAGAGAAATTTACTGAACATTTTGCTCTTTGCTACATTTATAACTGCACTGCGCTGGATGATGCTCTACCTTTTTCCGGACTCTGTAACACTCACCTTCGCATCCCAGTCTCTTCATGCCATCTCTTTTGCCCTTTACCATACAGCCGCCATCACTTATGTATTTTCACTCTATACCCAGAAAAAACTTGCCCAACAGTTTTTCCTGGGTATTGCTTTTGGATTAGGTGGTTCAGTCGGAGCAGTCCTCTCTGGACAGATCTATGGGGAGAAAATGTTTCTCATAGAAGCAATCATCACTTTTATGGCATTTATGGTATTGTGGATACATCAAAAACGGAGAATTGCTTATGAAACCAACGAAATATAATATACCTCTCATCATCTTTGCCGGGGGGAAGAGCTCACGCATGGGTCAAGACAAAGCCCTTCTTCCTTTTGGTGGGTATAACACTTTAAGCGAATTTCAACATAAAAGGCTCTCCAAACTGTTTAAAAAAGTCTACATCTCAGCAAAAGAGAATAAGTTTGATTTTAAAGCAAATATTATTGAAGACAAGTATAAAGAGAGTTCCCCTTTGGTTGGGATTACCAGCATTTTTGAAACACTGAAGGTTGATAAAGTTTTTATTCTCTCTGTGGATGCACCTTTTGTAAATAAGGAAGTGATAGATAAACTTATACATTCCAACAATAGATTTGATGCAGTAGTCGCAAAGAGCAAGAGTGGTGTACAACCACTATGTGGCGTCTATAAACGTTCTGTATTGGCTATAGCTCAAGAACATTTAAAAGAGGGGAATCATCGACTTCAATCTTTACTTAAAAAAGTAGATACACAATTTGTACCCTTTAAAGAGGATTCCCTTTTCCTGAATTTAAATCATCCACACGAGTATGAAAAAGCACAGAAGCGTATTACTTCGATTTAAAACTTATTTGATTGTTTCCCTCTATCATTTGTGTCATTAACTTTTTAGAGAAGAAAAGAAACTTTTCAAACAGTGTACTGTGATACTTGTCTTTATGGTAGATCATTAAGAAATCTCTTTTACACTCAAAGTTTTTCACAGCAACTTTATACAGTTTGCCGTTATTTATTTCACTTTCAACAGAGATCTTTGAAATACAGGTCAGACACTCACGGTTCATCAATATACTTTTAATAGATTCTGTATGACCTAACTCAAAAAAGATATTTAAATTATCTACCTTTTCCTTGATATAATTTAAAAAGACTTCTCTTGTCCCAGATCCTTCTTCACGAAGTACCCACCTCTTTTCTGCAAGTTCATCTATATAGCAGGTCTTGGTTAAGTTTTTATCTGCCGTAACGACAAGAAGTTCGTCAATACCAATTTTCTCTTTGATGATATTTGAACCTGTAACAAAACCCTCAACGAAACCAACATCAATGCTTCCCTCTTCTATCATCGCTGCTATCTCTTTTGTATTACCCTCTTTAAGTGTGATCTTTACATCAGGGTATGCAGACATATAGCTGCATATGATAGAAGGCATAAGGTAATCAACAATTGTGGTACTTGCACCTACTCGTATCATCCCTTTATTTTCTGAATTTTTAAATTCATACTCTATATCTGAAAGCTTTTTAAAAATGGGGTCTATCTCTTTATGGAACGCACGGCCCACTTCATTAAGTACCAACTTTTTATTGATCCTGTCAAACACAGGTCGTCCTAAAATATTTTCCATCTCTTTTATGGACATTGAAATAGCTGACTGACTTAATTTCATCTCTTTTGCCACATTGGTAAGGTGACCGGACTTGACAACATTGAGAAAAATTTGCATTTGTCGAAGGGTTAATTTCATTTTATCTCTTTATATATTAAATTTATTATCATTAACTATTTGATTTATTTTACTATTATATCAAAAATATGGTAGAATTCCTGAAAAATAATCAATTATATTGAACGATAAGGTATATTATGGCTTTTTCAGAAGAAAATCGCAAAGGAACAATAAGTGGGATACTTTTTGTTGCTATCTTTGCAGCAGCTGCAACCTATATTGCAGACCTCGGTCCCATTAAGGCTTTAGGTCTCTCTCCACTTGTTATCGGTATCGTTATGGGTATTTTCTACGCTAACACTTTACATAATAATACACCAAAAGCATGGCAGTCCGGTATTACTTTCTCAGGGAAAAAGATCCTGCGTTTTGCCATTGTTCTTTATGGGTTTAGGATCACTTTTCAGCAGATTGCTGAAGTAGGAATGGATGGCTTTTTGGTTTCACTCATTATGCTTACCTCTACCCTCGTCCTTGGTACCTGGGCAGGAACAAAGATTTTTGGTATGGAAAAAGACACTTCTATACTCACTGCATCAGGCGCAGCAGTATGTGGTGCAGCAGCCGTTCTTGCTACGGAACCAGTACTCAAAGCAGAAGAGTATAAAACAGCGATTGCCGTCTCCATGGTAGTACTTTTTGGAACCATCTCTATGTTCCTTTATCCTGTACTTTATACAACGATCATTGAAAACGCAACAGGCTTTTTACATATGACAGCAAGAGAGTTTGGTATTTACGTGGGTGGAACCATCCATGAGGTAGCGCAAGTCGTTGCCGTTCCTGCTTCCATTCCAGGTGCTCCCACTGAAATGGCAGATGCTGCAGTGATCGTTAAAATGACCCGTGTCATTATGATCGCACCTATGCTGATTGTATTGGGTCTGTATCTTGCATGGTCAGCCAAAAAAGAGGGAGAAGAAGTAAGCGGAAAAACCAAACTGGTCATCCCATGGTTCGCTGTCTATTTCATTGGAGTTGCAGGGTTCAATTCACTTCACCTTCTCCCTCTGGAACTTGTTGACATCATCAATGAAGTTGACACTTTCTTGTTGACAATGGCAATGACAGCACTTGGCATGGGAACGATATTTGCAAAGTTTAAAGGTCTAGGACTGGCTCCGATCTACACAGCTTTAAGTATGTTTGTTTGGCTTGTAGTTGGTGGTTTTGTTGTCACTAAAGTTGTGGTGGAAATATTGTAGGTCGGGGTGTCCTCTCCCCGACAACAATATGCATAATTACAAAACAAAACAGACAAGATAAGAGTTTGAATTAAACGTCGGGGTGGGGACACCCCGACCTACTTTCTTCTCCTGTAACTCAATGCTTCCAATATATCTGATTTCTCTATCTTCTTATGCACATTCAAATCTGCAATTGTTCTCCCGATTTTCTTCACTGAAGCTATGCTTCTATGTGAAAGTCCAAATTTTCCTATGGCACCTTCCATGATCTTCTGTGATGCATCATCCAGGACACAATATTTCTCTATCTCTACTTCGCTGAGCTTACCATTGAGTCTTTGCTGTCCTCTCTCTTTTTGCAGCTTAAATGCTTTCAGTACTTCTTCATGCATTTTCACGGAAGAAATATCTCCTTTATCCTCACTCTGCACCTCTTGCATGACCACAAAGAGGTCGATCCGATCCAAAAATGGATCAGAAAGTTTATTCTGGTATCTTTTTATCTCCACTTCTGAACAGCGGCACACTTTCATTTTTGACAATAGATTTCCGCAGGGACAGGGGTTTTGTGCTGCCACGAACATAATGTCTGCTTCATACTCGATTTTAGCATTCACTCTGGCTATATGCACCTTTTTATCTTGCAGAGGCTCTCGTAGAGCTTCTAAAACATTTTTGGAGAAATGAGGCAATTCATCAAAAAACAAAATACCTTTATTTGCAAGTGCAACTTCACCTATTTTTGCTGTAGATGAACCTCCTCCAAAGATCGATGCAGAGGTTGCAGTATGATGTGGAGAACGTATGGGTCTCAATGCCTTGAAATCAGGGGTCACTCCATCCAAAAACTGGTGTTTAGCTATGGAAAGTATCTCCTCTTCATAGAGTGGTGGCAAAATATCTTTAATCCGTTTGGCTATCATACTCTTACCGCAGCCGGGATTCCCCTCCATCAAAAAATTATGCATGCCTGCAGCAGCGATAAGAGAAGCTCTCTTGGCTATGGACTGTCCTTTCACATCTAAAAAGTCACTCTCATATTTTCGCTCAAAATAATAGGGAACCTCTTTTATTGTAAAACTCTCAG